>NZ_JACJPB010000028.1:0-175455 GCF_014695825.1 Coleofasciculus sp. FACHB-542
TGAGTTTCTCGGCTTAAATCTCTAATAAATCTCATAAGTCTCTTGTTTTCTTGACTTTTGTTTTAGCTTATTCTACTTTTTATTATGTGTAATTTATTTTACATAAGCACTTATATCTTCACTGACCAAATGGATCGGGAAATCTACGATTTATTTGGCTACGGTGGACTGACTCCAGAAATTGTGGAATATTTAATGGTTTTATTAGCTGCCAGTACGGAGTTTCAGCCCGTAAAATTATTTAAACGATTGGAGAATTTTTATCTGCGCTGGTGCGATGGCGAATTTCTTGATGCCACTCCAGAGAATCAGCCGCAGAAGAAGATGTTGCAAATGAGGGAGCAAGCGCCAGAAAATGAGCGGCTGGGACTACGACAGGTGGATATCTATGCAGGACTGAATGTAATGATTTTGCTGCTAGAGCTGAACCGTTATGCTCAGTTAAAAGACGACTTAAAAGACAAAATTACTTTCTACCTTTGTGGCGAAAAAGATACTGATAGTTTTGATGTATATCGACTGCTTCGCATTATTGGTTACAGCCAATGTATTGGTATTGGAGGATTTTTAGGGACAGTTGGTAAATTCCTCAGCCGCGCAAACCTCAACGGCGCATATCTCAACGACGCAAACCTCAGCGGTGCAAACCTCAGCGGTGCAAACCCCAGCGGCGCAAACCTCAACGGCGCAGACCTCATCGACGCAGACCTCAGCGGCGCAGACCTCAGCGGCGCAGACCTCAGCGGCGCAGACCTCTACGGCGCAAACCTTAGCGGTGCAAACCTCAGCGGTGCAAACCTCGACGACGCACACCTCAACGAAGCAGACCTCAACGGCACAAACCTCAGCCGTGCAGACCTCATCAGCGCAGACCTCGACGATATTTCTTGGGATAAATATACAAAATGGGAGAATGTTCAGAATTTGGAAACAGCCGAGAATGTGCCAGAAGCTTTAAAGCAACGGCTAGGGTTGGAGTAAAGTTATCATCACCCTTATTTTTCATGGTGGAAAAGCGATGCGATCGCCTACCTCATCTCACCAAACGCGATCGCCCTTTCTTCCCCTCTTCCTTCGCGTTCTTTGCGTCTTGGCGGTTCGTAAAAAACGCGATCGCATCTTAAGTTAGAAACAGTTCCCGAATCCCAGCACTGCCAATTTCGATTGCCAGCGCGGCTAACAGAAAGCCTAAAAGTTGAGTAATAATCACCGCGCCTTCTGCACCCAGCAAGTGGTCGATCCGGTTTGCCAGACGCACAATCAACCATGTCACCAGCATCGCAGAGACAATCCCGACCACCACGCTGAGATGAGCATTTGGAGATTCAGACATCAACAGCATCACCGTCGTTAGCGTTCCTGGCCCAGCTAACAGAGGCAATGCCATCGGAGTAATCGCGATATCGCGCTGCTGCTCGACAATCGGTGTATCTAGTTCTCCACGTAGCATTTGTAGGGCAACTAAGAGTAAAAGCAGTCCCCCAGCAACCCGCAAAGACCCCATACTGATTTCTAAGTAATTTAGAACTGCTTTACCCCCAAAAGCGAATATCAGCAGCACCCCAGTCGCTACAATACTTGCCCGATTCACCACATTGTCTCTTTGCTCCGGTTCCATGCCCTTCGTCAGGACTAAAAAGATCGGTGCATTGCCCAACGCATCTGCCAAGACAAACACAGCTACAAAAGTTTTAACCAGAACAGAGATGTCCAGCTCCACAGTTGACCCTTAGAAAATATTTCCTCTAACCGTAACGTGGATGCCTTGCCGTTTCGCCATTCCGAAGGTTGATCTCAAACGAGTCAGATGCCTCGTGCCAGCCAAGGACTCCAACTCATTCATAGAGTTGTCGTAGTGTCAACCAATAATATTGATTGTTATAATTTAAACCTCAATACAGTGAGAGAGCGATCGCTCAACCTCATCTGAGAAAGCGATCGCCCGGTTTTTCCCTCTTCCTGAAATGCCTAGATCCAGTGAATACTTTCTTTAAGCTGCGGTGACAAACGCGCAAGTGTTGCGATAGCGCGTCCGCGTGGCGCTGTGCTAATGCAAAATAAGCGATCGCTCCCCGTTTAAACTAAGGCAGAAACACGCCTGGAGTGGAGCAACTCACGAGACTCTTGACGAACCCGACCTTCCATCGCCTCTTTTTGTAAGGTAATGAAAGCCATAAAGTCATCAAAGTCATACTTGGTTTTTAAAAGCTGACGTAGCTGCTCTTCGGCTTCAACCGTTAGATAGCCCGTTACCAAAGCTTGTTGCACAATTTTACTAATCAGACTCATTGCCATTGCTACCAGAACACACGATGATTTCAAAACAGCATCTTTGTCACTGAAGACGCGCATCCGGATGATTTGTGTCCGCATTCCTACTTAGCTGAGTAAATATCTCTCTAAATAAGTACCTTCGGTATAATCCACAGGATTGCTCGAACCAACCCTTCATCAATGCCTAGACACAGAACAAAGGAATAATATATATTCTGATGTTCTCAGCTTCACCAGCATTTAGACTGATTTAGATGAAATTACGAGAGTGATAATGAAGCCCTATCTCGCCGCCGCCATACAAATGACAAGCCTGCCAGATGTGGAAAAAAATCTGGTTCAGGCAGAAGAACTCATCGAGCTTGCTGTGCGTCAGGGTGCTGAGTTAGTAGGCTTGCCAGAAAACTTCTCATTTTTAGGAGAAGAGAAGCAGAAGATAGCCCAATCGGAGGCGATCGCTACCAAGAGCGAAAAATTCCTCAGAACAATGGCTCAGCGCTTCCAAGTCACCATCTTGGGTGGCGGGTTTCCAGTTCCCGTTGATACCGGCAAAGTCTACAATACCGCTTTGCTTATCGATCCTTCAGGGGAAGAACTCGCCTGCTACCAAAAAGTACATTTATTTGATGTTAATTTGCCCGACGGCAATACCTATCGAGAATCTAGCACCGTCATGGCTGGGATGCGACTACCACCCGTTTATCCCTCCAAGCATTTGGGTTCCTTGGGACTTTCGGTGTGCTACGATGTCCGATTCCCGGAACTGTATCGGCACTTGGCGCAGATGGGAGCCGACATTCTATTTGTTCCCGCTGCCTTCACCGCCTACACTGGCAAAGATCACTGGCAAATCTTACTACAAGCCAGAGCTATCGAAAACACCTGCTATGTGATAGCACCGGCTCAGACTGGGCAGCATTACGCCCTGCGTCACACTCACGGACACGCGATGATTATTGACCCTTGGGGCGTTATTTTAGCGGATGCCGGAGATACGCCGGGAGTAGCGATCGCAGAAATCAACCCCTCTCGCCTAGAACAAATCCGCCGCCAAATGCCCTCCCTGCAACATCGGGTTTTTATCTGAGCCTTTTGGGAAAAAAATAGACCGGCGATAGCGCAAACTAATACCATTTTTTAGATTGAAAGATTCTAAATCTTTCAATCTTGTTTTAGCTTTGGTTTTCTAATTAAAAATTCCAAATCTAAAATCCAGAAATGTATAAAAGAAGCCCTCTTATTAGACATTGCGCCAACCGCCGGTATTACCGAACGGCAAAGAAGCCGCATCGGGCACCTTACTTACCAGAATTCTTGCGCTTGGGAGTTTTCTTTGGGTTGCCAGTGACTTTAGGGGCGCTACCATCGCGTCTGGCGGGCTTACCTAAATCGGGAGAAGGTTTAAATTTATTGTTAGCCATAAGATTGACAAACTCTTAAAAAGCAACGCTATGCATTTATACAAAGCAGCTATTCCCTGTTCCTGAAAGTTTGCCAAAAAACTCTTCTTACACACAAAAAAACGGGTGGCTTGGAAGCCACCCGACAAGAAAAATTTCAAATTTTAGATACTAGAGGTATCCAAAACCTAAACTTCTCTTAGACAGTTACAGTCTTCTTGGTAACAGCATTCAACTCGCCTTTGGCATACTTAGCAGCAAATTCATCCAAAGTCATCTGCTTAATCTTGGTACCTTGACCAGCAGCACCAAACTGGTGATAGCGATCGCTACAAACCTTCTGCATATACTTGATGGAAGGCTTGAGGAAGTGGCGGGGGTCAAATTCCTTAGTATTGCTAGCCAAGGCTTCGCGCACCGCAGCGGTAATCGCCAGACGGTTATCCGTGTCAATATTCACCTTACGGACACCGCTCTTAATGCCTTTCTGAATTTCTTCAACAGGTACGCCGTAGGTTTCCGGGATTGTACCGCCGTATTGGTTAATCAGGGCAAGTAAATCTTCGGGCACAGAGGAGGAACCGTGCATCACGAGGTGGGTGTTCGGCAGACGGCTGTGAATTTCTTCAATCCGGCTGATAGCCAGAATTTCGCCAGTCGGCTTGCGGGTGAACTTGTAAGCGCCGTGGCTGGTGCCAATCGCAACTGCCAAAGCATCCACGCCGGTTTGTTCTACGAAGGCAACTGCTTCGTCTGGGTCGGTCAACAGCTGGTCGTGAGAGAGAACTCCTTCGGCACCGTGACCGTCTTCCTTATCACCCATGCCTGTTTCTAGAGAACCCAAGCAACCCAGTTCGCCTTCTACGCTGACGCCAATTGAGTGAGCGACTTCCACCACCTTGCGGGTGACTTCCACGTTGTACTCGAAGCTGGCTGGAGTCTTCGCATCTGCCTCTAAGGAGCCATCCATCATGACGCTGGTGAAACCGTGGCGCATGGCAGAGTAGCAAGTGCTTGGGGCATTACCATGATCCTGGTGCATGGCAATTGGGAGATGAGGGTAAGTTTCAACTGCCGCCAGAATCAGATGGCGTAGGAAATATTCTCCTGCATAGTTCCGAGCGCCACGAGAAGCTTGCAGAATCACGGGGCTATTTGCCTCATGAGCAGCCTGCATGATGGCCTGGATCTGCTCCATGTTGTTAACGTTATAAGCTGGGATTCCATAATCATTCTCAGCTGCGTGATCCAACATCAGCCGCATGGGTACGAGCGCCATAAATAGTCCTCCTATTGACTCGTCGTCAGTTACTTTGTTCTGGACAGCGAAATTATTACAATAATCTTAAGATAGTTTACCAGTCTCTAGGGAATTATCTTGATAATTCCGAGATAAGCAGCCAATACTGCATTTATAAGATTGCCTGATGGTGGAGGTTTAGCAAGAGCATTAGGCTTTCTAACAGGGTTTTGGTTTTGCTCTCGTTTCCAATTTATGTCTGGGAATGGTTTCTCTAGAAGGCTGTACTCTCAATAACGTAGATTCTCCTGGTTCCAGCTAGGAAATGAGAAAACTAATCGTTTGCCAGAGCGCTTCTCGCTTCTTGTCTTAATTTTCTTTAGGTATTTTTTTGAGTATTTTTTTATGGGTCGCCCGGGATTCGAACCCGGAACTATTCGGTTAAAAGCCGAGTACTCTACCGTTGAGTTAGCGACCCGAAAACTTCAGTTGTTTAGACAACGTTTACAACGGTAACACAGATTACTGGAATTAGGAAAGGGGTTTTGAAAAAAAACTTTTTTATAAAAAAGTTACGGTCAAACGAACTGATGTCTCCAAACTGCCTCCCGGTTCTAGACGCAGTAGCTGCTCTCCGGTATTCAGAGCATTGCGGGGGGCACTCCAAGGCTCCATGCAGTAAAAGTCTTTGCCTTTGACCGTCCAGAAGACAAAGGTGGAATAAGGGTTGTCCCAACTAAGGGTGAGCTGCAACTGTCGGCTGGCGTCGGAGGCAGTGGCTTCTTGACCGCTCAACTGCTTAAAGGCGACATCAATTTCATCTTGGTTAAAGTCAAAGGCACCCGTGAAGGGATGGGTTTGGCGGGTGCGCTGATCTTGGTATTCGGCGGCGGGAATTCCAAACTTGATTCCGGTTTTTTCGGGTGTCCAGAAGTAAGGATGCAGACCCGTGGAGAAGGGCATCGGCTCGGCTGAGTGATTGGTGTAGCGCTGCCGAATCTCTAGCGTGTTACCCAACAGACAGTAAGTAAAGGCGAGTTGAAAGTCAAACGGGTAAACGGCACGTGTCTGGTCGTTGCTGTTAAGGACAAGGGTAAGGCTCACTAGGTCTTGAGTCACTTGGTCGGTGACTTCCCAAGGCATATCGCGTGCAAAGCCGTGTTGCTTGAGGGTGTAGGGCTGACCTTGATAGGTGTATTGACTTTCGGGTAAGTTGCCGCAGATGGGAAACAGAATCGGAATCCCGCCTCTAACGCTCAAGTCTGGATTGGCAAACCGCTCTGCATCTAGGTAGAGGATTTCTTGTCCTTGGATGCGTAGGCTAGTAACGATACCGCCTCGCTCTGGAACGACCTCTAGATGGGACTGAGCGGCTTGGTCTGAGAGGATGTAGGTTTTGTAGAGCTGCTGCTTAGTGGCGATCGCGTACACCCGTCTTTTTCCGTTTCTATTGAGGATTTGCTGATTGTCTCAAACTTTAACAAACATTTCTTGAAATTCCCATATCTACTTTACACATCCTTAACAGTCGCTGCACTAAGCTGTTTTATACGGTCAATCTATCTATAGGATTAAATCGACAGCTTGCTCAGTAGAGAAGCAACCGCAGTAAACTCTTCTTTTGTCAAGCATCCGCTTGGTTTTGCCATTTGTGACCTCGATCACCTAAAAATACGGTCTAAAATCACAAAAAATGGCGGATTACCATCAATTCCTAATCTTGGAAAGTATTTCATACTCAAAGATAGATATCTCAGCAAATCAAGGATAAACAGGTCGCCATGATTCGCACACTTGTAAAGTCAGCTTTCCAAACAGGTTGCCTCAGCGTCGCTTCTGAAGGTCTGATTCGCCAAGTGTTAGTGATGAAAGGCTACCAATCGGCGGATTTAGAAGCTCTTGACACCTTACACCAGGCATTGAATGCCGGTAAGATTCAAAGAGAAGCACGGCAGAGCGTAGCGCTGATATCGCCTCGGATACAAGCCCTGAAACCGTTCTTTGATAACTACAAGGCATCGTGATCGCGGCACGGCTGCCAAAACGATAGAAAAACTTTGATATCAGTAGAATTTTTATTTATTCGCTGCCGACCTGGGCCAAGAATTATTAGAATGATTAATAAGAACTACCAATCTCAGCTAGGTGCGCTTCCTAAACAAAGCGAGAGTTAGGATGACTGAATTGACTGCTACAAGGTTGGACTGGTTGCCAGTCAAGGCTTTTTGTCACCAGTTGCCTTTCCATTACTCATCTCAAAAGACTCATTGATACTCGTAGCTGCCTTGATTCAAGTTTCCCTTAGTGGTAAAAACCCTGAATGAGGATTGGAGTGCGCGCATTCTACCAGAGGGAGTATCCTACAATCCCTATCTTAAATGCCGCAGGATTCAAGCTAAACTTTGAAATTAAATCGGCAATATCATCTAGAACGCTCACTTTGAACCCTTGTCCCTACCCTCGATTTCCACATCTTTCCAAAAATTGGCATGGGGCTGACCAAGAGGCTTCCTTGCCTATCCAAAATCGGCATTCCCAGGCTTTAGGGATGCAAAGCCTTGCGCCCCTAAGAAACCCAACCCAAATCCCACATTCCAGGCTTTTGGGAAAAATAGGTAAAGATAAGGACAGGAGCCTGGGAGAATGGCAGGATTCAACCCCGATTACGTTTGAGAGAGGCTGGATACCTAAAAAAAGGTATGCAGGCTCCATGAAGAATTGCACAACTTATCTGCTCAGGAGAAGCAACCCATGCTACACCGCAAGATTTATCAACTCTGTTGCGATGGTCGTGAGGTCTGTATTTTCTTGCGGGACCAACAACGCTGGATCGAACGCGCTCGCATCGTTGACATTGAAGGAGATTTAGTCACGCTCCGCTATGAAACCGAAGAAGAAGATGAAGCTTGTTCTTGGGAAGAAATGGTTCGCCTCGAAAGCATTGGTGCTGTGACACAAAAGCTGGCTTCAGTGCCCAGAGGCAATGCTGAACCACTTGTCTCTGACGATTGTCCGGAAGCCGAACAAATTCGTCCGCGTTTCCCCGACTCGAATCCAGACTAAGGAATTAAAAATGCAAAATCAAAAATTAGAAATGGGGGATGCTTCATTTTTAATTTTTGATTTGATTTCTTATCTTTTTCAATCTTCGAGGCTTTCTAGGTCGTCATCTGAAGGGGTTGGGGGCGGATGCGCCGGTTCAAAAACTGGACAGTATCCTTCAGGTGTCACCTTAAATCCATACAGGGGCGAGTCCTGATTCCAACAGCGCTGCCCCCGTTGGTGCAGGCAGTTGCCGCAGCACTCAACATTCATGGGGACTCTGGCGTCGCTGCTTTGGCTTAAAAGTTCTCGTTGGGATAATCCGCGCAATACCAGTTCCTCACCCTGCCACCGGGCTTCCACTAAACCAGTATCAGCAAAGTGTTGCCAACGGGGATCGGCAGCGATCGCCTCCGGTAGGGTGATGGTAACGACTGTTCCCAGTTCCGTCAGCTCCCCTTCGTAACTGGTTTCGGGTGCCGCCGGTTGCACAAACGTCTCGCCAATCGGGAGTTCTACCAGCGTCCTAGCCGGTGGAGAATGCAAGTGGTAACGGTTGTGCAACTCCTCCAACCCGGTTAAATCAGCCAGGTAGGTGGGAGAGGCATGAACAAAAATTACGTGCTGAGGACGGATATTGTGAATCAGCTGGGTGGTTCCCAGCCCATCAGAATGCTGGGCAAGCAAATAGTTTTGTATCGTCAACGATGAGTAACTAGGCTCTTGGGAGAACCTGGGTTGCTGGGGCAGTAATAACACCCACGGCCCGGTGCCTGGTTGACAGTATTCTCTAAGATCGTGGTTTTCCTCAGTCAGGATAATGCATGGAGACTGACCGACAGAGGGACGTTGTTCTGGAAGCAACCGACGCACTCTGGGACGCACCCGTTCATCCCAAAATAGGGATTGATGACGGGCAAAATTTTGCACAGAGGCTGGGAGGTTGGTGAGAATATCCAAATAGGCATCGCAGCCAGCTGCCACGTTACCATCTACCCAGATATCGAGGTTGCGACCCGTGAATAAGTGGTGACTCCGCAAGAGCATCAAGAGTTCTTGCCCCAGTCCCAAAGTGGGCACGGGCATCAAGACAGAATTCGCTTGAGCGATCGCTTGATTAATTCGCTCTGCCAGCTGATTCTCTTGGTTCCGCCGGTGGGGATGACGCGCTGTGCCGTAACTGCCTTCCACGATTAGCACATCTGGCTCTAAGCCTCGCAATGCTTCTAGCGGCAACCCCTCCACCAGCCGCGAGTTTGAAAGGAAAAAGTCACCTGTGTAAAGTAGGGTGTAAGAGCGGTGGCGACTCGTGTAGGTCAGCAAGATTGCAGATGCGCCTGGTAAATGTCCGGCTGGGAATAATTCCGCACTCAATCCCTCTTTGAATTCGACAGGCGATCGCATCGGCAATGCCTGACACAATTGCGGGAGATTCTGCGGATCTATCTCAGGCCAATTCAGTGGCAGCAGCTGGGTTGTCAATTCACTTGCATAGACTGGCAACTGAGGGAAGCTTTCATGCAGCGCCAGCAATCCCCTAGCGTGATCCGGATGGGCGTGGCTGCACAGCACTAAATCTGCTGGAGGATCTGCTGGAGGAATTCCCTCACCTTTAAGCGAGGAAATGTCCGCCAAACCACAGTCTAGGAGAATGCGGTGTGGCCCCATCCGTACCAGTAAGCAGACGCCTTCGTCGCCATGACCGACGCCATAGGGAAAATAGGCTAGTTCGTCATAGCCGTGAGAGGATACCGGGGGGGGTTGACTCATCATTCGATTTTCAATTTTAGATTTTGGATTTTAGATTCAATCCAAAATCATCGGAGGCTTAGAAACTCCGACCTCCGCAAACTCTAAAATCCAAAATTGACTGGCTAACAGCGATCTTAATGAGCAGAACCGTTTCCGTGATAGTTGTCTGAATCGTAAAATCCATTTTTAGTGCCAAAAAATAGGCACGATACGGTAAAAACAAGTGTTAAGGCTGCTAAAACTAGCTTGACATCCATGAGTTTTTATGAATTGAACGGGGTGGTTTGGTATATCTTAAGTATATTTAACGATGAATCTGATTAAAAATACCCAAATTGTAGAAGTTTCTTGGCTAGATCGCCCATCCACTGAAGTTGCACCTGATTTGGTGGGCTGCACGTTGGTGCGACAGATGCCTGATGGAGAAATCATCCGAGGGCTAATCGTGGAAACGGAAGCCTATGGCCCTGAAGATCCGGCTTGCCATGCCTATCGGCGACGAACCGAGCGCAACTGGGTAATGTTCGGGTCAGCTGGGAGAACTTATGTTTATTTAATTTACGGAATTTACTACTGCCTGAACGTGGTCACAGACCAGGACAGCATTCCCAGTGCTGTCTTGATTCGGGCTTTGCAACTAGAGTCTATACCGCCCTGGATCAAAGAGAGCGATCGCTCGAAACCCCATCGAATTGCCGCCGGCCCCGGTAAACTCTGCCGCGCCTTACAAATTGACAGCACCCTGAATTCACAAGTTTTACAACCCGGTCAACCCCTGTGGCTAGAGCATCGTCAGTCACAATTTACGCCGGAACTTGTCCAAACAACTCGGATTGGTTTATCACAGGGAATCGATTTGCCGTGGCGGTGGTATCTACGCGGTTGTGCTGCTGTCTCCAAACTTTAATCGAAACTTTAAAGGGAGATGTCTTCGCCCTGCTCTGTGAACCGGACATCTCTTATCTTCCATTGAGAATTAGCGGTGAGGGTTTTTCTAAGGCTACCGAACAAAGCAAATTGTTCGCAGCTCGAAAGGGAGACAAATTTCCGCTGGGAACCGGGTGCAATTCGCAAATCAACCGTGGCAACTCGATTGCTGGGATTCACGCTGACACGATACCCAGCTAAATTAAAGTCGGCTGTGTCCCGCTCCTCCAGAACTTTGCCTACCGCTGCTTGGACGCTTTCAATCGATGAAACGTCTACTTTTTCCGGTACTAGCGCTTCACACTGAGTATCGGGTTGATAGATGGTGACGGTGACATTGTTTTTTGAGGGGGCGGTTGTTGTTGCTTGGCTAATCGCACCCGTCAACAATTGGCTGGCATCTGACGCTTTCGTCGTAGTTTTGCTGGCTTCAATAGCATGAGCGGGAGGTAAGCCAGCTTTGTCTCTTTCGCTGTTTGTCGGTAAAGAAGCGCAACTACTTAGACTAGCGACAATCGCTCCAGTTAATAAGGGAATCCAATAATTTTTTGTACGGCTCATCGCTTTTGAAATCTGTCTTTAGATAGATTTTTTGATAGCCCCCAATGGTAAATGGCACCTTGAGGGGATAGCATAGTTTTACTGATACTGCTGAGCAATATCAGTGTAGATTTCTGCGGAATTTATGGACCGAAGTCCATTAGGTGACAGTAGTAAGCTCCTCTAGCGCCTGGGCGGGTCAGTCTCTCCCAGCGCGGGGGGAGACTAGGAGGTTTCTATGCTCACTCAGGAAGGACGTGTTGCACTGTCGGATATTGCTGACTTAAATCAGCTTAAGTCTGAGCTAAATCGCTTACCGGCGGTTGATGTAGGGGATTACATTGCCGAACTGCCCCCATCCAAGCGAGCGATCGCGTTTCGCTTGCTTAATAAAGCTCAAGCCATTGATGTCTTTGAATATCTGCCTCCGGAAGTGCAAGAAGAACTAATTGGTTCGCTGCACGATAACCAGGTGTGTCAGATTGTAGAGGCGATGCGACCGGATGACCGGGCGGAACTGTTTGACGAGCTACCCGCAGGCATTGTGAAGCGGCTGTTGCAGCAACTCAGCCTTGAAGAACGGCAGGCAACTGCCAGGATTCTGGGCTATCCCGAAGGCACGGCGGGTCGGGTAATGACGACGGAATATGTACGGCTGCGCGAAGGCTTAACGGTCGGAGAAGCCTTGAGCAAAATCCGTGTCAGTGACGAAGATAAGGAAACAATTTACTACGCCTACGTCACCGACGACAACCGCAAGCTCGTTCGGGTTGTATCGTTGCGGCAACTGTTGTTTTCGCTTCCCAATGCCCTGATTGGGGATATTGCGAGCGATCGCGTTGTCAAAACTTACACAGAAACGCCCCAAGAAGAAGTCGCGCAACTAATGAAGCGCTATGACTTGATCGCCGTGCCTGTGGTTGACCGCGAAGATAGGTTAGTGGGGATTGTCACCATTGATGACGTGGTAGACATTCTAGAAGAGGAAGCCACACAAGACATTCAGAAACTGGCGGGAGTCAGTGGCGGTGATGAAGCCGCCTTGTCGCCTCCTTTGGTGACGCTTCGTAAGCGTCTGCCTTGGCTGTTAGGGAATATTATTCTCTATGTCGGAGCCGCCAACGCGATCGCGCCTTTTCAGGGAACGATTTCATCAGTGCCCGTTTTGGCAATCATCATGCCAATTTTAGCCAATAGTAGTGGCAATGTCGGCTTTCAGGTCTTATCGGTGACTGTGCGCGGACTAGGTGTAGGTGAAATAACACCACAGGATACGCTGAAACTTCTCCGTAAGGAAATTCTCGCTGGCTTGGGTACAGCCTTGTCACTGGGTTTTGCCTTGGGTGCCCTTTCTTTGATTTGGTCTCCTGCCAATGAGCGATGGGTGGGGTTGGTTGCAGGACTGGTGATGGCTATCAATGTCTTGATGGCTGCCACCCTAGGGACTTTGCTGCCAATGGGTATCAAACGGTTGAACTTAGATCCAGCACTCATTAGCGGTCCGCTGCTGACTACGACTCTAGATGCGCTGGGGTTCTTGACTTTCCTGACGCTAATCTCAGCGGCTTTGAATGTAGTATCTAGATGAGCAGTCAGTTGTCTTCTGTTCGTTGTTCGTTGCTACTGACCACACCTAATGGCTACCACTACCTGGACTCGTCACCACGTTCTTTCCTTAGCTGATTTCACCCCAATTGAATACAATACTGTGTTGCAAACTGCCGCCAGTTTCCGAGAGGTACTGTCGCGACGCACGAAGAAAGTGCCAACGTTACAAGGTCAGGTGGTAGCAAATCTATTTTTTGAATCCTCTACCCGCACCCGCAGCAGTTTTGAACTAGCGGCAAAGCGTCTCTCTGCCGATACGCTGAACTTTGCCGCGGCAACGTCTTCTCTAACGAAAGGAGAGACCATTTTAGATACGGCGAAAACCTATTTAGCGATGGGTGCGGACATGATGGTGGTTCGTCATCGGGAGGCGGGAGTGCCGCAAGCGATCGCTGCCGAAATGGATCGCTTAGGTTCAAAGGTGGGCGTCCTCAATGCCGGGGATGGTCAGCACGAACATCCATCCCAAGCATTGCTGGATCTTTTCACCATCTGTACCCTGTTAGACCCAGACCACCCGCGACTTGAACTGCTCAAAGATAAAAAAATTGCGATTGTCGGCGATATTCTCCACTCGCGGGTTGCCCGGTCGAATATCTGGAGTTTAACGGCAACGGGTGCGGAGGTTCACTTAGCAGGACCCCCCACGCTTCTCCCTCAGTTGTTTGCCGCCTATGGCACTCAGGAGGGGAGCCAGGGAGCCAATCGCCCGTTACCAAGCACCCACGACCAATCCCTCATTCCCAACCGCAAGCTTTTTCTCCACTGGGATTTGGAACCCGCTTTACAAAATGCTGATTTTGTGATGACGTTGCGGCTGCAAAAGGAACGCATGACGCAGCATTTGCTGCCCAGTTTGCGAGAGTATCATCAGCGGTATGGGATAACACGCGATCGCCTGAAACTCTGCAAACCTGACGTTAAGGTACTGCACCCAGGACCCGTCAACCGAGGCGTAGAAATTAGCTCTGACTTGATGGACGACCCCCAGTTCAGCTTAATCTCTCAGCAAGTGACTAGCGGCGTGGCTGTCCGTATGGCGCTCCTATATCTGATGGGCGGTGGCAAGGTTTAGCAGCCAGGGTTCTGCAAAATCTTGGGGTAGATCGACACAATCTGGAACAACACAATCTGAGACAACAAGTGCAAGGAGCGATCGCTTAGGGTAATGCGGGTGCTGGATCGATCAAAATAGATCCAGTTCCTTTCTCAGGATTTCAACGTGATGAATGGCGTCACCACTCTCCTAAACCTTCCCAATCAACCCTCCGCGAAAGATAGTTTTACGATTAGCTTCGCTCCCTTATCAATGGAGGAAGTCTACTCACTAGCGGACGATCCTGCCAACGGAGCCGTGGTAGTCATGAGTGGAATGGTACGCAATCAAACTGATGGGAAGCCGGTGGTTGCTTTGGAGTATCAAGCCTACGAACCGATGGCTTTGCACATATTTAGTCAAATTGCTGCCAATATCCGCCAAACCTGGCAGGATGTCAATCGAGTAGTGATTCACCATCGCATCGGACGCTTGCAGATTGGCGAAATTAGCGTGTTAGTTGCGGTTGGGTGTCCTCACCGCTCAGAAGCTTTTGAAGCCTGCCAATATGCAATTGATACCCTAAAGCACAATGCCCCCATCTGGAAAAAGGAACATTGGGCAGATGGTTCTAGCAGTTGGGTGAGTATCGGTGCCTGTGAAACCCAGCCAGAGGGGTGTTAAGTCGCCTTCTGCTGGTTCAGAAAAGAATGCCCTTGACCGATACTTTTTACAAAACTTTAAACTTTCAAGGGCTTTAGATTGCAGTTTGTAACTATTGCTTTATCCCAGGAAAATTATCCTTTAGACTGATCCCCAATTCATAATTTGGGGATAAAGGGGATAGGCTAATGCCAAATCTGAACTGGCACGAATATTTACTTTTTGTTTCTTTTGTGGGTAGTATTGCTGGACTTTTCTTACTATCCGTTGACAAACAAACTCAGGTGGATGAGCTTGAAGAAACGGAGGAAATGCTATTGACAATGAGCTTTACTTACTGGATAGTTTACTGCGTTGTTGTAGGTATCCTGAAGTTTAGCCACCCTGAGTGGGAGATTTTGTTGATGAGTTTGAAGTTAACGGCTGCTTTTTCTTACTTGTTGACCTTTACTTCTGTCCTGACTCTGCCGCTGCACCGGATGTCAGTTCGGCAAGTAGAGTAGTATAAATTTTGTCTGAATCCCTAAAATTACTATCAGACTTCTCTGTGAGCCAATAGCTAATTGTTTAATGCTCAATTAATCGAGGTTGATTCCCTCATTAAAACTGAATCGTAAAATTGAATTCACGCTTAATAGAAAATCACCCCATTTCCGAATTTTGGCAATTCAAATGGGGTGATTTTGCTTTTATGGCTTTAGCTTAATAGACGATAAGCCTAGCGACAAGTGCCGAGATTGGTCGAGTTTGAACTGGGAAACCCGTAAGAAATCCATCCGGCAACAGGGGCTGTAATCTGAACCCAGGCACGGCGTTCGGCGTCGAAGGTGAATGCTGGAGGACTGGTTCTGAGGGTGACTCTATCTCCAAACTTAACTCCGCCAACTCTAGTACCGTTTTTGCCGGGTGCGGTACGAATAGCCATCCCTTCAGCGCCCTTGTAGGTAATGACGCGGCAAAGGCTAGTTGTAGGATTCGGTCTGGGATTCGGGCTGGGAGTTGGGTTGGGAGTCGGGGTAGGGCTGGGAGTAGGTCTAGGGGTAGGATTGACTCCAGAGCAGGTTGTGAGGTCTCTTGCTTGGACATACCCGGTTACAGGGGCACTGATGGCGATAAAACCAGCGCTGCCATTGTCTGCAAGGGTAACTTGTTCGCCAGCAGCGAGCGTTCTAATTGTTTGGCTGGAGAGCGATCGCTGCGTATAGACAAAAATCCGCGCTTTCGTAGCGCGGCATTGTCCTACCAGACTTTGCGCTATTTCAAAGCTGCCCCCAGGTTGAACTGAGTTCTGTTCTGATTGTGCAATCGTGTTAGCAGTTGTGGTTGTGCTAATGGCAGGAGTGGGAAAATTCAGACTTCCCACGACGCTCAAGCCTAAACTAAAGAGAGCGATAGGCTTGCCCCAGCGACTCATCTTTTTCATACGGTCAACTCCTCATCTCACCAAAAAGTTTTTGTTAGAGACTTCAGCAAAGAAAAACCGATTGACGGTAGAAGCAAGTTTTTGAAGATGGCTCGGCTTTAGTTGCCCAGCATCTTTATTCAGCTTTGACGCTACCGAACATCAGGATCGTCAATCTTTTAGAAGTCTCCTCGTCAAATAGCATACAAGTAAAGATTAATCCAAATCATCGGAAAGAAGGCAGAAATGTCAAGAGTAAGAGCGATCGCTCTTTGGGCTTCACCGCACTCAGTCTCCAGAAAGCGATCGCCTTTACTCCTGAAACCACGCCGTTAACGCTACAGCAAGGGCATCGGCGGCATCATCCGGCTTGGGAATGTAGCCCAAATTTAACTCCCGCGCCACGGCTTGCTGCACTTCGGACTTATCCGCATTTCCCATGCCAGTCAGCGCTTGTTTAATTTGGGCAGGCGTAAACTCAACAAACGGAACCCCGTGCTGTGCCAACACCAACATCAGCACCCCCCGTGCTTGAGCCACCACAATCGTGTTTCCCATCCGATAAAAAAACAATTTCTCGATTGCCACCAGATGGGGTTGACACTGCTCCATCAGCGTGTGCAAATCGTCGTAAATCGTGCGGAGTCGCTCCCCCATCTCCGTCTTTGCCGAGGTCTGAATCACGCCAAAATCTAGTAAACTTACCACCTCAGACGCAGTTTCTACTTGGCGCTTCGCGCGAGCTCCACCTGCCGCTGCGGCATAATCTACCTTTTGGCAGACAATTGTCCCAAATCCTAATCTGGCAAGTCCGGGGTCTAATCCTAAAATACGCTTTTCCATCTAGCCTAGCTTTGGGGATTCACTCAAGGGGGAACTGCAATCGGTTAATTGAACGCTTAGAAGCAACAAGCGGGTCTAATCACTGAGTCGTAACATCTTGATTCCTGATCCAAGCAGCAAACCATCGCAACCTATCATAAGCTGAGTTGAAAAATCCCCTCCTCTGTTTCTTAGTTTCGTATGTCACATCTGAGTGGCTTAGTGAAAATGTATTCTGATGGGCACAGCCTTAGTGTTGCTCAGTGGGTAGCAACTTCTGCCTTCCCCGTGCCAGTCCAATCAATCCGTAGAGACGATTCATCAATCGCGCCTACTTGAGTGGATTCGCCAAGCAACGTTAAAGTCGAGTCTTGCCTTTGTGTCCCCTAGGAATCCGCAATGTCAAACGTTATTTTCAAACAAGCCTTACGCACGCTCAAACAAGATTCGCATATGGTCTGGAGTTTTAAGCCTAGGACGCCCCAACGAGTCAATAGCTGGTTTAAGTGGTTAGCGCCCGGACTATTAGTAAAACGCTGGTTGCTGATCAGTGTGGGAGGCGTGCTGCTAACCAGCCTAGGTTTGGCGATTTGGGTGAAACTGACCCCAATTTTCTTATTGATTCAGTTCATTGGGAACATTCTGGAAGCGATTACCACGATTATTCCCAATTATGTTTCCGGTCCAATCGCGATTGGCTTGGGTTTATTTTTTATTTTTTTAGGACAAACCCGCTCGATGGGAGCGATTACCGAGGTACTGAAGCCTTCCCAGGATGAAGAACTGATTGATGTGCTGTTGGCGCATCGCAAACTCAACCGGGGACCAAAAATCGTGGCAATCGGCGGTGGCACTGGGCTTTCTACTTTGCTCAGAGGATTGAAGGAATACAGCGCCCACATTACGGCGATTGTAACGGTTGCAGATGATGGCGGCTCCTCTGGTCGTCTGCGGCGAGAAATTGGCGTCCTACCGCCGGGAGACATTCGCAACTGTATCGCGGCATTGGCAGACCAAGAAAAGTTATTGACCGAATTGTTTCAATATCGCTTTAAGGCTGGGGATGGTCTGAACGGTCATAGTTTTGGCAACCTATTCCTGACGGCAATGAGCGATATTACCGGAGATTTGGAGCAAGCGATCGCTGCCAGTTCTCAAGTTTTAGCTGTGCGAGGGCGGGTGCTACCGGCAACGTTGTGCGATGTTCGCCTCTGGGCTGAGTTAGAGGATGGACGCACCATTGAGGGGGAATCGAGCATTACAGAAGCCAATGGTCAGATTAAGAAAATTGGTTGCATTCCTAGCAACCCCCCCGCTTTGCCTAAAGCTTTACAGGCAATTGAGGAAGCCGATTACATTATCATCGGCCCTGGAAGCCTTTATACAAGCGTGATTCCCAATTTATTGGTGCCAGAGATTGCCGAAGCGATCGCCCAAAAGCAGGTTCCCCGCATCTACGTCTGTAACATCATGACCCAACCGGGAGAAACCCAAGGTTACACGGTTGCAGACCACATTCGCGCCATTGATGCCGCTTGCGGACGACCGCTATTTAACGCCGTCTTGGTGCAGCGGAAAGTTCCAAGTGCGAATGCCCTGATTCGCTATGCTCAAGAAAGTTCCCATCCGGTTTTTCTAGATCGAGAAGCCATCGGGCTGCTGGGGCGTCGCATCGTTTTAACCAACGTGATGGATGAAGACCCAGAGACGGGTTATGTACGCCACAATCCTGAGCGGCTGGCACGGGTGTTGCTGAGGTGGTATAGTCGCGCCCAGGCAGTAGAGTTTTGAGTTTTGAGTAATTTGGAGTCAATTGTCATTTCTCTTGCCGATGCCGGGGCGACGCGATCGCTTAGGATTGCTCTCAGTCAATCCCTCCGCGCTGGTAGTGTACTTTTAAGCGTTTTAAATTTTGAGTTTTGAGTAATTTGGAGTCAATTGTCATTTCTCTTGCCGATGCGGCGGCGACGCGATCGCTAGGGATTGCACTCGGTCAATCCCTCCCCGCCGGTAATGTACTTTTATTAGAAGGCGACTTGGGCGCTGGCAAAACCACGCTGGTGCAAGGCATTGGCGAGGGTTTGGGCATTACCGAGCCGATTGTGAGTCCCACCTTCACTCTGATTAACGAGTACGCACAAGGACGCCTCCCCCTGTATCATCTGGATTTATACCGCTTGCAGCCAGAAGAAGTCGAAGCGTTGAATTTAGAAACCTACTGGGAAGGATTCGAGGTGCCTCTGGGAATTGTGGCGATAGAGTGGGCAGAACGGTTGCCATATCAGCCGCCCAGCTTTTTAAGCGTCCATCTAACCTACTGTGCGAATAATGGTCGCCAAGCCAACCTGATTCCAGCGGGTGGGTTTGATTTTAAGTCAATAAAATTTTAAACACAAAGGTTCGCTCTCGTTTAGACACTGATTTATCGCGTCTTTCCTTTGCGTACCTTTGCGCTTACCTTGGCGTACCGAGAGCGTTTAATTATTCGTTAAATGTCAAGGCTTCGCCCCGCACTTCTAGATTTAGCTTCCCGCGCTCATAAACAACCTGACCGCCAACAATGGTGATAGAACAAGGCCATCCCGTCAAATTCAAGCCTTCAAAGGGACTCCAGCCGCATTTGGTTAGCAATTCTTCGCGCAATACTGGACGATAATTGTCCAAATCTACCAGAACTAAATCGGCATCATAACCGGGAGCGATCGCACCTTTTTTGGGAATCTGATACGCCTTAGCGACAGCCGCAGACATCCAGTTGGCAACTTGGGAAACACTACAGCGTCCCTGCATGGCTGAAGTCAGCATCGAGTAGCGCTTGCCAAAGAACTTCGTTGTCGTGGGGCGATCGCAATGGCGGATTCATCTGTGCCAGGGTGCCAATTTTCTCATAAGCACTGGTGTTCAGCAGCAAGTGTTGCGGCGTCACTTCTGCTTTCACTCAGCTCGGTTTATCTTGACGTAATAAATCGGCTTTTTGGACTGTAAACAGATGTAAAATATGCAAGCGTCGCTGATATTTTTTTTATAAATAGAGCGCCAATTCGGTAGCTCAAAGAGCGGCTTGATTATCCTGAATTTGAGAGTGAATGGCTGGATCGTGAATTCCAGCAAATTCTTGTCGTCGCTGGTTTATCCGAGCTTGGTCTTCTGCGTGAACGGCAATTAAGCGATTTCCCTTTGCAAAAATAGACTCCAATACCGTATCTCGATCCACCAGTAATTGACCGTGCATCGACCCCATAAAAATTTTGATTCCACAGGTGGATGCGCCTTTAGAAGATCCGGCAGATTTGCTCCGGTTGCCCCAATAAAAAAGCCATAATTAACTAAGCACTTCTGGGCACCTCGTCGCAACTTATCATCGAGAGCCGCCTGGGTAGTTGTCAGAGGGCGAGTATTGGGCATTTCCAGAAACGACGTTACCCCGCCTTTAGCACAAGCACAACTCGCCGCGAACAAATTTTTTTGTGTTCGAGTCCCGGTTCTCGGAAGTGTACCTGCGGATCGATGACTCCCGGCAACAAAGTCAGACCTTGAACGTCTATCTCTTTATCCACTAGTAGACTATCAGATGCTAGGATTTCCAGATGCTAGGATTTTAGTGCAACCCGGACAATTTCCCGACCCAAGGTTTGCACCTCCCCAACCAAAAATTCACCCGTAGGCAGGAGAATTCGAGCATTGCGAATCAACAGAGAGGGGACAGAAAACATGGTAATCAGTTGTTGATGCAGTAGTTAAGTGTGAGCGACAATTGTATGGTGCGATCGCGCTTTGTCGTAAGATGGCACTTTTCTAAACTGACCATCCAGCAACCGGGTAAACGACAGAAGCTAAATATCTGTAATATTAGCCGGATATATTTAGACAAAATTTGTACACAATATATATAGCTAATCATCCGTCTTCCTTAAAATAAATAATTACCTAGGGAATCAATTTCATTCATTTGCTTGAGTGATTAACCGTTTATGACTGACGTGCAGAATCAACAACCTGACCTCAACCCCCAACCAAAAGCCGAAAATCCTTTCATAGAGGGAATAAAAACGATTGGCTTGAGTGCCATTCTGGCCTTTGGAATTCGCTCTTTTGTGGCGGAAGCACGCTACATTCCTTCGGGTTCAATGCTGCCTACACTACAAATCAATGACCGTCTGATTATAGACAAGGTTAGTTACAACTTCCGCTCTCCGCAGCGGGGCGATATTGTGGTGTTTGCGCCGACCGAAGCGCTAGAAAAGCAAAACTTTCACGATGCTTTTATTAAGCGCGTGATTGGTTTACCTGGGGAAAAGATAGAGGTGAAAGGGGGACGGGTGTATGTCAACGGGAAACCCCTGTCAGAAAAATATATTGAAGAACAGCCACAGTATACCTATGGGCCGGTGACGGTACCAGAAAACTCCTACCTGGTACTGGGTGATAATCGCAACAACAGTTACGACAGCCACTATTGGGGTTTTGTCCCCCGCGAAAAAATTATTGGTCGTGCTGTGGTGCGCTTTTGGCCCCTGCAACGTGCCGGAGAAGTGGATAGCGCTCCAGCTTATACCAAGGAATAGTAGGGAGTAGGGGCGAGTTTCACCAAGATATTTGTGCGTCACTAAACCCCTGGTTCAACCTGCCCCTACAGTTAGATATTTCTTCGGTTTGACTG
The DNA here is from genome assembly GCF_014695825.1 of Coleofasciculus sp. FACHB-542. Classification (NCBI taxonomy): domain Bacteria; kingdom Bacillati; phylum Cyanobacteriota; class Cyanophyceae; order Coleofasciculales; family Coleofasciculaceae; genus Coleofasciculus; species Coleofasciculus sp. FACHB-542. The sequence goes on from NZ_JACJPB010000028.1 coordinate 21,367, forward strand.
ACTAATTACCCATTACCCAAGTTTGTAAAACCCGACCCGTCAGCGATCGCCCTAGCCAAGGGGTATTTTCTGAGCGGGATTTCAGGGTTTGTCTGTCCGCTGTCCAGCTTAACTGGGGATCAAATAAGACCAGTTCAGCCGGTTGACCGGGCGCGATCGCTGGCGGTTTTTGCTGCAAACACTCCGCCGGATGGGTACTTAAAACCCGCCACAGTTCTAAAGCTGACCAGTCGCCAGTCGCAACAAAGGTGTGCCACAGAAGCGATAAAGCCAACTCTAGACCAATTGCGCCCGCGGGTGCTTCGGAAAAGGCGACCGTTTTCTCTTCGTAGGTGTAGGGAGTATGGTCAATCGCGATCGCGTCTAACACCCCACTCTGTATCCCCTGAATCAGCGCCGCTTGGTCTGAAGAATTGCCGAGAGGGGGTTCTAGTCGCAAGTTTGAGTCGTAACTGCCTACCGCCTCCGTATTGTGCAATAAATGCATCCAGGTAGTACTCGCGGCGATTGGTAAATTCCGCGCCTTGGCATTCGCAATTAGCTCAACGCTGCGAGCAGTGGAAACGCGCATGATATGGACAGGGGTGCGAGTAGCTTCCACCACTTCCAGCAAAGCAGCCAGCGCCGATGTTTCTGCGATCGCTGGGTTTCCTGGCAAGCCAAAGCGAATCGACGCCGTGCCTTCTCTCATCACCCCATTGCCGCTCAAAGCGCGATCGCAAGGCCATAACGCCACAGGTTTTCCTAACGGCTGGAGGTATTCCAACAGGCGGCGCAGCAGCGCTAGATTCTGCACTGGCTGACCGTCTGCAAAGCCTACCACCCCAGCCGCCGCCAGTTCAGCCAGAGATGTCATCTGCTGCCCTTGGATACCGAGCGTCAGCGCCCCCCAAAATTCAATTTTGGATTTTGGCTGTTGGATTTTGGCTTGTTGAAGGTAGGCTAAACCCCCTAAATTGTCGAGAACGGGTAGAGTATCTGGCAAGATTGCCAGCCGAGTAAAGCCCCCGGCTGCTGCCGCATCAACGAGCGAAGCTAAGGTTTCCCGCTCTTCAAAACCAGGCTCACCAGAGTGGCTGTATAAATCTACTAACCCTGGCCCTACGACGAATCCACGACAATCTCGGACAGTCGTGTCAGCGGACAAGTCAGAAATTTCAGTTTCGACTGCTTGGATATAACCGTCAGCAATCAGAATATCGGCAATCTGGTCGGTTCCAGAAACTGGGTCGATGACCCGTACTTGTTGGAGCAGTTCATTCATAATCGTTTCGAGTTTTGAGTTTTGAGTTTTGAGATCAAAAGTTTCTTCATTCAAAACTCAAAATTCATAACTCATCACTCTACAATGCACCGGCAGCCGTTTGATCGAGAACGCCCCCACCTAAGTGAGTTGTGACATTCATCGCTTGCAGCACCGGCGTACTTTCTGGCCCTTGAAGATAGTCGATAACCGTCACTGCCCCGTTCCCCTGCTTAATGCTCCAGAAATTTTCTGGATTTAAACCCAAAAGGTAGCAGAGTAAGACTTTGTTCGTGGCGTCGTGAGCGACCACCAAACCTGTTTTCGGTCGATCTCCAGAATAAGACGCGACCATGTCTTGCCAAGCTGCGATCGCTCTATCCCAAACTTGTTGCAAGTTTTCTCCTTCTGGCATCTGCACCGTCTGCGGAAACTCTCGCCACTGTTGCAGCATCCCCGGATACGACAGCTCGATTTCTTCTTCAAATTTCCCTTCCCACAGCCCGTGACCAATTTCTGCCAAAGGTGCCTGTAGTTCAATCTGGACGTTGGGGTGATATTTCAGAATAATCTCGGCTGTTTCCTTGGGACGCAGCATTGGGCTAGTCACAGCAAAGTCAATCGGTACATCTTTGAGAAATTCTGCTGCCTTCCGGGCTTGTTCTCGACCGTTATCGTTGAGGGGCACATCAATTTGCCCTTGAAAGCGTTTCTGGCGATTCCAGTCGGTTTCCCCGTGGCGTACCAGCAACAAACGGAGTCCGCGATGGCCCGGACGCGGCTTTGGCAGCACTTCTCCCACATGGGCAGTGAGATTCATCGACTCTAATTGCGCCGGTTTGCCCCAACCAGCGGCAAAATTTAGCACGCTGATGCCGCAATTCGACTGTTGAATCGAATGGTAGCGCTGTGGCGATATTCCAATTGCCGTACTGAGCAAAGCCCGGTTGATGCCGTTATGCCCCACAATGAGAATCGTCTCTCCCGGATGGCGGGATAAAGTTTCCTGCCAGAATTGCCGCGCTTGCTCGTAGATGGCTAAGACTGGGAAGTGTTCTTTTAATCCCTCTGGCGTCGGGACGCTCATCCGAAATTCCTGGGGACGCTCATGCCAACATTGGTAATCTTCAGGAAATTTCTCCTGCACTTCCACGGAAAGCATTTTCTGCCAAAGGGGTAAATCGATTTCCATCAAGTTATCGGACGCTGTTAAGGGGGCAGGCGTCGCCAAACTGGATTGAACGATCTCTGCGGTTGCTTTCGCCCGTTGCAGGGGGCTACTGTAAATCGCATCAATTTTCAAGTTACTCAGAGTAGCGCCAAGTTGACGGGCAGTCGCGCGACCTTTTTCCGTCAAAATTGATTCATCACAGCGGCCCTGAATTCTACGCTCACTGTTATAGCTGCTCTGACCATGACGCACGAGAATGACTCGAGTATTCAGGGTGATATCCTCCGTGGAAACTAGCACTGCAAAGACAGCAGCCTACATATTCTTGTTCGCTGGCTCAGCTGGTGAAGAATTAGGTCGGCTCTGCCTCAGTTTGGTAAGGTAAAGTTCCCCTAATGCTCTAGGCGAGAAATCTACGCCCATCATCAAGAGCAAAAAGGTTCAGGAGAATTTTAACCTGTCCCGGACACGCATCTAAGATATTCCTCATAGGTGCCGTGACACTTAGAGCCTACAGGAGTTTTCATGACAATTAAGCGGTTGCTTTTGGGATTGCTGACAATTTTGGCTTTGTTTCTGATTACCCACTCATTACTGGATAGCTGGAATCAGCCTCAGATTCAAGGTCGCCTGGAACTGTACCAAACGAATTTGTTACTCCAAGCGAGTGAGTGGCAGGGCGACAAAGCTGGTGATGCCAATTTGAAAAACGCCCGGAACGCTCTTTTAGGTGAAGACCCTTTAAGAACTGCCCAAAAGCAGTATGAGGAGGCGCGTTCGGAGGATCGAGCCACTCTGGAAAAGCTGCAAGGACAGCTCGAAAAGCTGAAATCGGAAGCCGATTTGAATCCCAATGCAGTCAGATCGCAGCCGCAATTACCAGCGTCAATCAACAAGGTAAAAAAGCTGATTGCTGAGCTTGACTTGCGGTTGGGAATTTTACAAGCTCAACAAGGACAAACAGACGCGGCGATTAAAACTTGGACGGAATTAATTAATCGGTCTAAACAGGAAGCGGCGAGCGAGTTACAGACTAAGCCAGCGGCGATTTTGGTGGGACTTTGGAGCGAGCCACCCAGTCTGATGTTGGATGCCCAGCCGCAAATTCAAGAGCATTTAGACGGCTGGTTCCGCGATCGCGCTTTGAAAAAACTCTACCAAGTACAAGAGCGTCAGGAGGCGCTGGCGGCACTCCAGGCACGAGAACAGGAACGCGCTGAAGCTGCAATTGTAAAATTAGCGATTGTCGGAGCAATCCCCCTAGCAGGAGTATTGATGGGATTAGGATTGCTGATTTTCCTGGTAATGGGAGTGCTAATTAAGGGAAAAGAAGCCATCCTCGCTCAAAATGCCGATGTCCCCTGGACAACTCCTTGGAATGCCGAAATTATTTGGCAGGTGTTTGTCGTGGGCTTTTTCTTTATCGGTCAATTTCTGCTGCCGCTCTTTTTTAGCTTACTGCCCCTAAATCGAGCCAGCTTTGATATTCGGACACAAGCGGCTTTTGTTCTGGTGAGTTATGCAACATTGGCGTTCGAGTGTCTGCTGGTTCTGTATTTATCCATCCGCTCTTTTTTACCGTTGCCAGAAGGTTGGTTTCGATTCAATTGGCGGGGAAACTGGATTCTTTGGGGATTAGGCGGCTATTTAGTGGCGCTGCCTCTGGTGATTGTGGTGTCGCTGATTAACCAAAAGCTGTGGCAAGGACAGGGGGGCAGCAATCCAATTTTACCGATTGCTCTAGAGGGGCAAGATAGTGTGGCGCTGGCGATCTTTTTCTTGACGGCGGCGGTGGCAGCACCATTGTTTGAGGAGTTCTTGTTTCGCGGTTTTCTGTTGCCGTCCCTCACCCGTTATATGCCCGTTTGGGGAGCGATCGCGCTCAGTAGTTTGTTCTTTGCGATTGTTCACCTGAATCTCTCGGAAATCTTACCCCTGGCGACGTTGGGAATGGTTTTGGGAGTGGTTTATACGCGATCGCGCAACCTCCTTGCACCGATACTCCTCCACTCTCTCTGGAATGGTGGCACTTTGCTGAGTCTTTTCCTCTTGGGTAGTGGATCTGCGTGATGTTTCCTTCCAGTCATTGTTAAGAAGAATCAATGCTTTCCGTCTTGTGATAGATGCGTTACCCAACTGGGAACACTAAAAGCGGAAAGCAAATTTTTCAAGGGTTCACACAAATGAGGGATGGAAACTCTACTGATGCCAGCAAAAAAATCGCCGCTGGAGTCTGCGGGATTCTTATCGGGGCTTTAGGTATCCATAAGTTTGTTCTTGGCTATAACACAGAAGGCATCATCATGTTGCTGGTTAGCCTGCTTACCTGTGGAATCGGTTCGCCAATTATGGGCATTATTGGTTTGATCGAGGGAATAACTTATTTGACAAAATCTGACGAAGAATTCGTCAGCACTTACCTTGTTAGCAAGAAGGGTTGGTTTTAGATCGACCCCTGCGAGAGCGCTTGGGTAGACGCTAGCTTAACTTGAGCCATGTCTAAATTATCTCGCTCTAATCTGTCTAGCAATGCTCGACGGATTCGCTGGTTGATATTAGGAATATGTTCAGCACCTCTAGTGGGAACCTACTTTTATAACCAAGGATATAAAGTAACGTTCCTAGTTTGCCCAATTCGGCACTTTACAGGGATTCCTTGTCCTACGTGTGGCATGACTCGGTCTTTTATGGCAATTGTGCGAGGAGATTGGAGTTGCGCCTTAGCAGAACACCTGTTCGGCCCGGTTTTATTCGCTGCCTTTTTGATTGCAACAGTTCATATTACACTTGAACTAATCGCGGGACGTAAAATCGCCGTCTTGTATGTTCAAATGCTTAGGACCCGAAAGCTACAGGTGCTGAGCCTACTTCTAATTTTAAGCTACCATGCGTTGCGCTTGTATTATTTATCAAAGTCTGGAGAACTATATCTTGCCTTGGTTCATTCACCATTGGGTCAGCTATTTTTTTGAGGAATTCATGCTTGTGTAAAAAGTTTGGTTTTTAGGTCAAATTATTTGCGATCGCTTGTTTGTATTTTGTCGTTTTTGCAACGATAAATTTAACAGATAGAGCAATATTTTATTCATGTTTAAATTAAGTTCTTCTGTAAATCTTTCTCCTGACTTAATATGCTAATACGCAAACCCAAAAAACTGATTTTACCCATGTTCCTAGCTTTGTTAGGTATGGGATATTTCAGTGTAATGTCTAGCTTAGAGATTAACTTCTTCTTTAGGGGCTATGCCGCGCTCATGCCAATGCAGGCTCTAGCACTGGTCTACGTGATGTATCTTCGCTGGAGTAGCCGTTGACCGTTCGCGGGTAACTAACTTAAAAAAGATTAAGAATTTTTGCGCGATCGCCCAGACTTTCGCCTACCCTCAAAATAGAGACGCCAGAACAATCCGGCGTTGAGGTGTCGTGGAAAGTCCCAAGATTCTCTATGCAATCCCCCCAAACCGTAGTCGCTACCCCTGCATCGCCCGTAGAGACGATCGCCTTGGATGTCACAGGCATGAAATGTGCAGGCTGCGTGAAAGCGGTAGAAAAGCAGCTAACCCAGCATCCAGGCGTCGTTTCTGCCCGCGTTAATCTGGTGACAGAAGTCGCTGTCGTAGAATGCGAAGCGGGTGCGATTGACCCGGTTGCGTTAGCCGAACAGGTGACAGAAGCCGGATTTCCGACCCAGCCTCGTCTCGCCACTAAAACAGGCGAAAAAGCAAAAGAGGCTCTGAGTCCAGCAGAACGGCACGCCCTAGAAAATCGCCAGCAGTTGAGGCAATTAGTTATTGCGGGCGTTCTGATTGTGCTGTCGGCAATGGGTCATCTTAATCAACACTTCATCTCTTTTCCCGCTTATTTTTCACCCCTGACCAACATTTGGTTTCACTGGGGATTAGCAACGGCAGCGTTACTCTTTCCTGGACGCCAGATATTAGTCGATGGGTGGCGGGGCTTGCGGCGAAATGCTCCCAATATGAACACCCTGGTGGCGCTAGGAACGCTTACAGCTTACACGGCTAGCTGCGTGGCGTTGCTATTCCCTCAGCTCGGTTGGGAATGTTTCTTTGATGAGCCGGTCATGCTGTTAGGCTTTATCCTGCTAGGGCGCACCTTGGAGCAACGGGCAAGAGGTCGTGCCGCCGCAGCCTTTCAGGCATTGTTGGCGCTCCAGCCGAAAGTTGCTCGTTTAATTGCCAATCCTACGGCTGCTGGCTCTACGCCCAGAGCCAAGGGGAACGACTTCGGGGGCATTGAAATCCCCGTTGAGCAAGTCCGAGTAGGTGAATGGTTGCGGGTTTTGCCGGGAGAACAGATCCCGGTCGATGCAGAAGTGGTGGCGGGTCAGACAACGGTGAATGAGTCAATGTTGACTGGGGAGCCGGTTCCAGTCGTGAAGCAACCGGGAGACTCGGTGGCGGCTGGGACGCTGAATCAGTCGGGAGCGATCGCGATCAAGGCAACTCGCACCGGCAAGGACACGACTCTGGCGCAAATTGTCGCCCTGGTCGAAGAAGCCCAAATCCGGAAAGCTCCCGTGCAGCTATTGGCGGATACGGTGGCGGGGTACTTCACCTACGGCGTTCTGGCAGCAGCAACCTTCACGTTTTTATTTTGGTACTTCATCGGCTCTCAACTTTGGCCTGATGTCACGATGTTGAGCGCAGTCGGGGTAGAAAGCCACTCAGCCATGCACGCAGTCATGCACCATGCCAGCGGCATGGGCGGGGAAACCCCACCTCTACAGCACTCAGCTTTGTTACTCAGTTTAAAGCTAGCAATTTCTGTCTCCGTCATCGCTTGCCCCTGCGCTTTAGGCTTAGCGACCCCCACGGCAATTTTGGTGGGAACGGGTCTGGGGGCAGAAAGAGGGCTGTTGATCAAAGGCGGCGACGTGCTGGAACGGGTACACCACCTGGATATCGTGGTATTTGATAAGACGGGCACTCTTACCACGGGTCATCCTGTCGTTACTGATTACTTGCCGGTAGGGAATTTCCTCCCAGAAATCCTCCTCCAACTGGCGGCGGCGGCAGAAAGTGGCACCACCCATCCCCTCGCGGAGGCAATTGGGGAAGAAGCACACCGCCAAGAGTTAACGATTCCCACTGCCGAGGAGTTTTATACGGAACCGGGACTAGGGGTATCGGCTTTGGTCGAAGGCGTGCGGGTTTTACTGGGGAATGCAGACTGGTTGACTCAGCAAGGGATTTCCCTAAGCGAGTCAGAACAAAACCAGGCTCAGCAACTAGCCTCTGCGGGTAAAACGGTGGTTTATGTCGCCGCTGACGGTCAATTAGCGGGGTTGATTGGCGTCACCGATACCCTCCGACCGGATGCGAAAGCAACGGTGTCTCGCCTGCGGCAAATGGGATTGCGGGTGATGCTGCTGACTGGAGATCGGCTGGAAGCAGCTAGGGCGATCGCGTCTCAGTTGGAACTTAATCCAGACTCGGATGTCTTAGCAGATGTCCGTCCAGACGCCAAAGCCGCCGCGATTGCCCAGCTACAAGCTCAGGGTCAACACGTCGCAATGGTTGGTGATGGCATCAACGATGCCCCCGCTTTGGCACAAGCAGATGTTGGCATTTCCCTCCAAGGGGGAACCGATGTCGCCATTGAAACTGCTCAAATTGTTCTGATGCGCGATCGCCTTCTGGATGTTGTCAAGTCAATCCAGCTTTCCCGTGCGACTTTCAACAAAATCCGCCAAAATCTATTTTGGGCGTTTGCCTACAACACCATCTCCTTGCCCGTCGCTGCGGGTGTGCTGCTACCCACTTTTGGGCTGGTTCTCAGCCCATCTGCTGCTGGAGCATTAATGGCTTTTAGTTCTGTCAGTGTTGTCACGAACTCGCTTTTACTCCGTAAATCTCTCTCTACTGACAACTAATTGAGTCCAGGTGGGTTTATCAGTCGGATTGGTTTCTTTCAAATATCTTAATTAAACTCGCTTTTCCACAACTGCCAACGAACAATTGACCGCTAACCCGGTGTGCCACAATATGATAGAGGAGATTATAACCCTCCAAACACATCAAGCCTGCTCCAAGCTGACGACACTGGCTTCAGGGAAGGCGAGGGTGTTACGCTGGAGTCCTGCCAACCTCCGCCAAAGCGCCTCTTGTTTTCCTCAAGATAATGCTCGGTCGAGTGTTGATATTCAGGGTGCAGGCACAGGCGCTTATCCCGCCGGTTGAGAATGGTGCCACTGTTAGTCTAAGTAACTGTTTTTCACAAACCAACCGCCCTCTCTTAAATAATTTTTCAATGGCTGTAAAACTGCATCTGAACCATATATTGATTATTGAAGATGATCAGGGACGTAAGGAGTTTCCCTTAGAAAAGCCGGAATATTGCATTGGCAGAGACCAGAAGTGCGATATCCGGTTGTACTCCCAATTTGTATCGCGTCGGCACGCAACTTTAGTGCAAAAATTGCGTGCGGATGGCTCTTACTATTATCGAATTGTCGATGGCGACAAAGGCAAGCCCAGCGCCAATGGTCTGTTGATCAATGGTCGAAAACTCCAAGCTCACGATCTCGAAGATGAAGATGAGATTGTGTTTGGGCCGCAAGTGCGGGCACGCTACTTCCACCTGAAGCGAGAATCCATTCCCACGGGACCTCCAGATGAGTGGGACATTACCCTGATTAGTCCCAATATGGTTGGCGATGGGGAAGAACCTTAATTTTCTCCATGAAAATCTCGCCTGAGAACTTCCCAGGGGGAAGCTTGTCTATCCGGCGACGCTTTCAACTAGTTGCCAATGGCGATTTTCCGCGATCGCCTGATGCACCTGATAGAACATCTGGTGGCAGTGGTTGTCCACTTGCAGGGGCAACTCTTCGTTTTTCACTACAAAATTCATCCGCACTTCTCGGTCGGTAGCGGTCGATTTATCGATGAGCACTTCCACCGTCACCAGCTTGGCAAAAGAGACGTGACCCGGTATCTCGCGAGCCATCAAGTAGTCTCCAGTGTTGTAGATAATATCGAAATTACAGGACTCCAAAACTTCTATGAGCACCTGCTGGAGACGCTCAAGGGGAACTGCAACGATAAATGAACAAGTATAACGAGCCATAAAAAATCCCCGACGTCATATCCCTCGACCCTCTTATCATACCGAACCTTCGTTTCGGGTCAGAAAGGAATGCTTGCTTCTAAGGCTAGAGCCATCACCCAGCCTTTATCAGCTTCCAGCATACCAGTCGCTCCTCCGGAAGAACTAAGTAGGGAAGTTACCAAAAGCACGGGGTGGGGTTGACTGATACTTTGGAAGAATGAAGGATGAGTGGGTAGTGGATTCATCGGTTCTGGTGAGCCACATCCCGATCTTGAGCAAGAAAAAAGGGCTGTGATGATAAGGATTGGGGAATGCAGGGCAAGCTGATTGTGTTTGAGGGAGTGGAAGGAAGCGGTAAAACAACTCAGATGCAGCGATCGCGCGATTGGCTTCTGGAAAAGATGAAGGCAGAATCTCCGATTTTCTCGCAGGTGGCGATCACCAGAGAGCCAGGGGGTACAGAATTGGGTAAAGCTTTGCGCCGCTTGTTGCTCGAAGGGACTCTGACCCACCCAATTCAAGACCGGACAGAACTATTGTTGTATGCAGCAGACCGCTCGCAGCACGTTGAGGAGGTACTAAAACCAATCCTGACGGCGGGAGGAATTATTTTGTGCGATCGTTACACCGATTCCACTATCGCCTATCAAGGCTATGGTCGAGGTCTTAGCCTATCTTTAATCGAGAAGATATGCCAAATGGCGACAGACGGGCTGGAAAGCGACCTCACCCTGTGGCTAGATGTTGACGTTGAAATAGGTCTAGCACGCGCTAAAGCCAGGGGAGCCGCCGACCGAATGGAGCAAGCAGAATTGGCGTTCCACCAACGGGTACAGCAGGGGTTTAGAGCCTTAGCAGCAGCCCATCCCCAGCGGATTGTTCGGGTAGATGCCAGTGGCATTGAGGCAGAAGTCCAAGGGCAAATTCAGGCTATCTTGACTCAACGGCTTCGGGAATGGTCTCTAGAAAATTAAAAATCTATAATTCCTTCCCTGGCAGTGGCTATTAAACTATCAAGACAATTTTTGAGGGTTGGTTCCAGACGCCATATATCGCGTCTCTAGGGTAAATGGTACTGCTTGCAATTTTTTTGAATTTTGCCTTTCTTTGCGGTTAAATGGATTTTTTTGCGGAACTTGTCGGACAAAACCGAGCGGTTGAGTTACTAACTCAGGCAGTGGCTCAAAATAGGATTGCTCCTGCCTATCTATTTGCGGGTCCCGAAGGCATCGGACGCAGCATGGCGGCTCAGTGCTTTGTAGACCTTTTGTTCTGTGCCAACCTACCCGCAACTGAGCCAGATGCCCCCGAATCTCCTGTGATTAAGGAAGGAAGCAAGGGGAGTATTGCGTCTATCAAAAACCGCTTGCGTCAGGGCAATCATCCAGACTTATTTTGGGTGCAACCGACCTATCTGCATCAGGGTCAACGATTATCTGCCGCCGAAGCCGCCGAAGCGGGTGTCAAGCGCAAGGCTCCGCCGCAAATCCGGCTGGAGCAAATTCGGGAAATTACCCAATTTCTGGGACGTTCGGCGCTGGAGGCACCGCGATCGCTGGTTGTGCTGGAACAAGCAGAAACGATGGCAGAAGCGGCGGCAAATGCCTTACTCAAAACCCTGGAAGAACCGGGACGAGCAACGCTGGTTTTAATCGCACCAACGCCGTCGTCGTTGTTACCAACGCTGGTATCGCGCTGTCAGCACATTCCTTTCTATGGTTTAGACTCGGCGGCAATGGAGCAGGTGTTGCGGAAGACGGGTCACGAAGAGATTTTGGAGCATCCGACGGTGTTAGCGATCGCGCAAGGCAGTCCGGGAAATGCGATCGCTTCCTGGGAGCAACTCCAAACGATTCCCCAAGACTTACTTCAGGACGTTATCCATCTGCCGAAATCGCTTCGTGACGCCCTTGAACTTGCCAAACGGATTGATAAAACTCTCGATACAGAAGCCCAACTGTGGTTAGTTGATTATCTACAGCACACTTACTGGCAGCAATTCTTGAACGGTGTAATTCATAAATTGCCCCTCGAGCAACTCGAAAAAGCCCGCCAATCTCTCCTGAGTTATGCTCAACCGCGACTTGTCTGGGAAGTAACGCTATTAGAAATGATTTAAGCCACCATTTGAGAGGAAAAAATTGCCTTAACTCTCTTCAGATGAGGGCTTAAATTCAGGGGAATGGGGGCTTTTAATTTTTTCTTTTGCGTCTGGTTGCTGGCAGGCAATCATGGTTGTGATGTGTTCTTTTTCGTCATTGCGGATGGCAACGAACACATCGTAAAGATTCTCAATTTTTGGGCGACGCTCCCTTGGTGTATGAGAGATTTGAAAATCATCAAACATGTAAAGATCGCCCTCGTGGTAGTAATCAATTGCTATCTGTGGAGCTGGCTGAGTTTTGAGTTCAGCCTCATGCTCTGTTAGAAATTTATCGTAGGTGTGGTAAGCACCTTCTTCGACTAACTGATTAAAGTAGTAAGCCGATCTGGGAGCAATCATGTATACAAAGACTAGAATCCAGTAGTAAGCCAGGACGCCAATCCGAGCAATCATGCGATCGCTCCACGATTTCCCCCCACCCAATGCTTCGATGATGCGGAGATGATGCAACTCATTCCAGGACTCAGCAAAGTGAACCTTGATCCAATCAGCATAAGGCCACGCGCCGAGACTTTCATAGAGATGAAGAACCGACAAATAAGCAAAACAAGGAACGCGAGCGATCGTTTCCAAGACATAAAATCTTGCATACCATCGCTCTTGGTAAAAAGTTTTTAAAATAAATTCTAAGAAACTAACGAGTAAACGAATCATTCTCCTAGTCTGCTTTTAAAACGACTAATAATTATAAACTCATGGATTAAGTATAAATAAATGTAAAATAATTGACAAACCAAGTAACCCGATTGATGTAGTGCAGGGGGTTAGCTGATATTGAATTTTTATACCTACCTAATACTCACCTACTGAGACTGCCGGACATCTACTGTGCGGACAACACTTATTGACCAGATTGTTCCACTAATTTTTTCAGACGCAGATATGCCTCTTCTGGGGTGAGCGGTTCAGATTCGGTTTCGTTAGGAATATAGAATTGGCTGCTATCTGGAAAGTAGCGGACGACAAAACTAGGGATAAGACCTAATTTTAGAGCTTTTTTTCCAAATTGCTCTGCTGTTTCCGAAAGGGTCAATTCATCATGGAACTGAGGTTGAGTCATAATCTTTTTGTCTCCTCAATAGTGTTTATAAATATAAACTAATAGGGACGCTAAGTTACAAAAGCTCAGGCAATAGCGCCACCAAGTGTAATTTACAAACATTCCCTTAAAAGGGAAGCTGGGAGTTTACTAAGCAGAGGGTTCGACAAGGAAGGGTTAACAAAAGCGCGATAGCGTTAGCGAAGCGAGGCGTTAGCCTAGCGCTGACTTGTCAGTTCGCCATCCGACTTAGCGTTTCCGGAGGATAATCGCTGTTTCCCTGACCGTGTAGTACCGTGTAGAAACTCCCAGAGGGAGATTGCCATTCATTTGTTGTCCTTATTAACCAAGTTAATCCCTACCCCTTCCCTGAACTTCTACCGGAGGAGTGGGCATTACGTTAAATCTCTTGGTGATCTTATATACCAACCACTGAATGGTAGATTTCGGACAGTTTTCTTAGTTGACTTCTTCCTCGCACATCGTCAACACGCTTGGCTTGCAGCGTTTGATGGTGACTTCGATCCCGCCAGCTTTTTCACTTTGGATATCTTCAATATAGCCAGGGCACGCAGTTGCTGCTTCAGCGGAGTTGTGAAAGGGACCAAAATAGTAGATACAGCGAGGCTCAGTAGTGGCAATTTCCACCCACCAAGACATTCGGAGACCTTGTGCAAATCCTGTCAAGACCTCTTTGATTGTTTTGAGCAGTGCCATAGGAAGTGATAACTAAGAGAATTAGGGATTAGACAAACTAGACAGAGGCATTGAAATTCTCGTTTGAACTGAATGACAGTTCTGCCCAGCTCGATAGGATAACCTGGCAGTCGGCTCATAGTTGTACGATTCTGCTTTCATACAACTGCGTCACTGTACTCAGATGCGATCGCCAAATTGATATTTTATATCTTTTAGAAAACCTCAAAGAATATCAAACACAAAATTTGTTCTTGAATTCTAGTTTAACGGATGCAACTTGGCACAAGTGTATGCAATACAACCTTAAAGTTCAAGATATTGCTGAATAATCAATAAACCCTGACATTAGCAGCGTAACTGTTGACCATCACTAGCTTTCTGTTTTTGGGATATTTGCTCCCACGCCTAGTTCTTTTTTACTTGTCTTTAACTGCTTCCACAGAGACTTAATATCCTTGTATGCCTGTTCGGAAGAAATCTTACCTCCGGTTTGCAACGCAGATATATAAGAAATTTTTTGTGCAAATTCCTGTAAATTCGCATTAAAAGCTAGCTCCTCTGGAGTGAAACGACCCCAATAACGACTCTGGGGGTAGAGAAAGCTTAATTTATTGAGATTCTCTGGCATGGTACAACGCTCTGAATTAATTTTATAGTTAATCAACAGGTAGGCTAATTAAAGATTACTTGCCTGCACTCAATTATTTATAAATCGGTAATAAAAAACCATTACTTATTCCCATCATCTACAAAAAATCTTGCTTTTTAGAGCATTCTTTAAGATTTTAGCTTTATAAAGTCTACTGTTATTTATACCCCTAGTTTTAGTAGTCTAGGAAATACTGATATTTCGCGAACGCGACAGTGGCGAGGTAAGGTGGGAAGCTTCCAAATACAAAGCGAACTGTAATCTGGGTGTGGGAAGGTTAATCGCTGGCGTTGATTGGTATCTTCTTCTGTGGCTAATGATGAAGAAGTCTGGAAGTTTTTCAAAACGCAATGGGGCGATGACACAGATAGGGAAACTTCTTGTTTTTGCATACAAAAACTGCTAGGGCAGTTTGCCCAACTCCGTAAGAATGCACCTTTGGAACTTTACCCGTTACTGTTTTACCAAACTTCTACCACAGGGCTGGGTTGAATGTTAAATTTACCTGTGATTGGAAGCACAAAACCTATGTTTAGGAAAGATAGGGGTATTGTGGATAGAACAGTAAAGTTGTCAAAACAAGCGTAAGAGCTACAGCTTTGAGACATCTGTTTTATAAAATATAAGAGTTTTAAACGGCGATCGCGAGAATTGCCTTGCACTTCTAAGATAGAATGAACCGACTGGGAAATTATTAGGCGATTGCGCATCCAAAAAAACTTTCTATTGCAGTTAATCAGGAGGTTTTTATTGGTGTTTGTGAGCGATGACAGCTTAGGGAACTTCGCGGGGGTGCTGTTACGCGATCGCATACATAACGGTTTCAGTATTTCTAGCAGAGTTTTTAACTGTTTAGCTAAAATTGTATCGCTAATAAATAAACGAAATTATTCTCATTCAACCTGATTTTTCGCTTACACTAGAGGAATCAGCGAACATTAAATCTATTTGCAATTCTGAATACAAAAAGCCCCTATCAGTTGCTTTCTAGGGGCTTGGTGTTGTCTGTCAGTATATCCCGTTGCAGCTTCTTGCGGCAGGATAACGATTATCTAAGGCTTAACTTTTGTCCTCTTCGCCTGCATCTATCTGAAGAAATAGATTGATGTAAATTCAGTAAATAATTGTATTAAAAATCACAAGCAATTTTAATTAGGTTCTTTCAAAACTTGTCTTTTCATACCCCGCGTAACTGAACTCTTGATTGCGTTCGTTAACGAAGCGGTGCTTAGTGCAAAGTAACTTTGTGAAGCGATCGCAAAGCGTATGCAGAGAGTGATAGAATCTCCCTTGTGCTTTACTCAGATTGCGCTCGGTTCCGTACTACAGGGTGTTGTACATCAAAGATTTTCCAATCGCTAAATATTTAGTTAGAAAACCCTAATTATTTCCATAATCTCAAAAAATAAGCTTGAATATACATTAGTTAAATAAAATTTACTTTTTGCCGCTATTTGCATATTTAATTTATTCATTTAATAAATAGATAAATAGGGGGAGCAAGGATTGCCTCTTTTGGAAGGGCGCAATTAGAGAAAGGAATGTTAAAAGGAAAAAAGCAGTGAACTTGATAGAGGGTAAGAAGTTCTCAATCATGCCCTTAGTGAAGGTAAAACTATGAAAAATGAAATAAATGTGAACTTATTTGCCCAACAAATTCAGCAAATTAACTGGCGATTAGCTGAGCTGTACAAAGGGGCAACCATCGCTCCGCCTAAAGAGCCGGAGCTACTGCCAGTCGCCTTCAAGGAGTTGGGCATCGCCTCGGAAACGCTACAAGTGGCGCTAGAGGAACTACGCCAGCAGAATGAGGAACTTGTAGCCGCACGACAGGCGTTGGAAGCCGAACGCCACCGCTACCAGGATCTGTTCGAGTTAGCACCGCAAGGCTACCTGGTGACGGATGCAGAAGGGACAATCCGAGAAGCCAACCGCGCTGCTGCTAAACTGCTCAACGTGTCGCCAGAGTTTTTAGTGGGCAAACCGTTTGTCATCTTCATTCCTCAAGAAGAACGTCGAATCTTTCGTAACGAACTGACTCGGCTGCATGAGCAGCAACGAGTATATGAGTGGACAGTACGCCTACAGCCCCGTAAAGGTGAGATTTTTGACGCGGGGATAACAGTCGCCACTACTCATAATAATGGGGAAGGCAAAGCCGTCACATTGCGTTGGCTGATTCGCGATATCACTGAGCGCAAGCGGGTAGAGAAGGCGCTAGAAAAAAATAACTACGACCTCAAGCAAGATCGCCCTGTACAGGCTTACTCCAAAGGAGAAATCATTCCCCTCGACCCTCAAAACCTGTGGTTAGTGTGTCGGGGTTTGGTGAAGCTGAGTACGATGAGTGACAATTGTGAAGAGGTGCTGGTAGGGTTAGTCGGTCCTTCGATGCCTTTTGGCTCTTGTTTAACCGCCCTGTCAACCTATCAAGCAACTGCCGTCTCGGACGTGCAGATAGTTAACATTTCCCTCTCAGAGATAACAGCCTCCCCTCATCTTGCCCAGACTATTTTACCGAAAATTAATTTGCGGTTGCGGCAGACAGAATCGCTTTTGGCGATTTCTGGTCAGCGACGATTGCAAGACCGCTTGCAGAATCTATTGTTGCTGCTGAAACAGGAAGTTGGCGAACCTGTGCCGCAGGGAACTCGTTTGAGCGTTCGTCTCACCCATCAAGACCTTGCCAATGCCTGCTGCGTCACCAGAGTGACAATTACCCGTTTGTTAGGGAAGTTACAGCAAGAAGGAAAGATTTCCTTTGACTCCAAGTACCACATTATCCTCAAAGAAGGGAGCTTCTAGAGTAAGCGGTTAGGGGTGAGTTATCAGTTGTTGGTTGATTAACAAGTGACAGTGGGTAGCTCGAAATCAAGTCTGAAGACTGTCTATGCCAACGGCGTCAGAGAGGGACGCTAAGCTGTGTTCCTGCAATTTTTGCAACAGACCCTCCAGAATGCGGCGTACCATCCAAGGACCTTCATAAATCCAGCCAGTGTAAACCTGGATCAGGCTAGCACCCGCCGCGATTTTCTCCCAGGCATCTTGGGCAGTGAAGATGCCGCCGACGCCGATAATGGGCAGTTGACCTTGCGTTTGCGTGAAGATAAAGCGAATGACTTCGGTAGAACGTTCTCTTAAAGGGGCACCGCTGATGCCACCGGCTTCTTCACTCACGGGTTTACCAGTTGGGGAAAGTATCTGGGTTTTTAGATGATCGCGCCGGATAGTGGTGTTAGTGGCGATGATCCCAGCCAGTTGGTAATTTTTAGCAAGTTCAATCACAGAAGCGATCGCTTCCCACTCCAAATCTGGGGCAATCTTTACCAGTAGAGGTTTTTGTCCTTGATTTTCCTGTTGCAGGGCATCTAGAATCAGACTCAGCTGATCCGAAGACTGGAGACTTCGCAATCCCGGTGTATTGGGTGAGCTAACGTTAACGACAAAGTAATCTCCCAAATCCTTCAAAAGGCGAAAACTACCCAGATAGTCAGCAGCCGCAGCCTCTAGTGACGTTATCTTAGATTTACCTAGATTAATTCCTAGGGGAATGTTGAAGGTTGAAGGTTGAAGGTTGGAATTTTCAGCTTTTAACTTTCCACTCCAGCTTTCCAACCTTTGCGCCATTGCCGCTGCCCCTTGGTTATTAAATCCCATCCGGTTGAGGGCGGCTTTGTCCATCGGCAAGCGAAACAAGCGAGGACGGGGATTTCCTGGTTGCGCGTGTAAGGTTACGGTACCGAGTTCCGCAAAGCCGAAGCCGAGACTAGGCCAAATCCCAGCCGCGACGCCATCCTTATCAAATCCAGCGGCTAGACCCACTGGATTGGGGAACTTTAGCTTCCACAGAGTTTGTTCTAAGCGAGCATCTCTCTTGGCGTAAGATTGCTGTAATTGTGCAACAATCCAGCTTTTGGGGGGATGAGAAGGCAAACCGGCAAGAGCGCTGAACAGATGGAGCGTTTGTTGATGCAGCCATTCTGGATCGGCTTTCAATCCGGAAAATAATGCCGGACGAATTGCGAGTTGATAGATATCCATAATTTAATCATTCGTCGTTAATCATTAGTCATTGGTAAAAAAGAAAACAAAAATAACTAATAATTGACAACCGACTATCCTCAAGTAAGGGCATTCTAGATATTACAAGCTTTGCAAGAGACACCCACGAACAAAGTTCATACCAAAAACATGAAAGTCTCTTTCCCGCACGCCCGACTTCCGAGTTTTAAGACACTCACCGATGAGCAAAGTTTCACAACGAACAAGCTGAAAATCTTTCTTTTTGAGACGCTCTGGTTTGTTCGGGCAATCCGGGAGTAGAGCGCCGCTACGCTAACAGTCCTACTTTCAAGTGAGAAATCTGACAAGCGACAAGCGATCGCAATGAGTCGGGTCGCGGTTGAATAACATGGATCAACACCACACTCCAGACCAAAGTCCAGCGGACTACGAAAACCAACTTGTTGCCTTGGGGCGCGTCCTTCAGACCATGCGGGAAGAGGAGAATGTTGACGTTCTCATCGAAACCACCCTGAATTATCTCGCCTCCGAGTTTGACTATCGCCTGATTTGGATTGGCCTCTACGATCGCTTAGATCACCGTTTATTTGGCAAAGGCGGCGTCACTCCCACCGGCGACACAAAATTTCTTAAAAGTAAGTTTACCCTAAGTCCCGGCGACCTTCTGGAGCAGGTAGTCATCCAGCAGCGCTCCTTAGGCGTCCCAAATCTCAGCGAAGAAGTGCGGGCTGGAGAATGGCGTCGAGCAGCTCAACAATTTGGAATTCAGGGTGCGTTTTTTTATCCTTTGCGCTGCAAAGACCGTTGTTTTGGTGTCGTGCTACTAGGATCGTCCTTGTGGGGTGCCACTCCTCGACCGGGAGAAAAAGCCCAGATGTCAATGCTATTTGGGGGATTAGCTGCTGCCCTGTACCAGATTGAACTTGACTGGCAGCACTCCTCGACCAAGCGCCCCGACCAGCCGCTATTTCAAGTGCTAGACCAGATGGCGCGGATGCCTGCGATGGATCAACGCCTAGAGGCTGTGGTAGCCATGACGCAGCAATTTATTGGACCAACTCGCACCAGCGTCTACTGGTATTCCCCGGAGCGACGCTACTTTTGGCACCGAGTTGGCAACCGCCAGACATCTAGGGGACTCGCTTCCTCAGCCGCCAGTGCTGCTGCTGGTCTTACCGTCCAAGAAGTCAGCGAATTTTATCTAGCTCTGAATGAAAATCGGCTGATTGCCATTGGCGCGGGTAGAAGCCCCCTAAAAGCCGAAGTAACCGGGCGCTTGCTCTCCAGGTTGCGGGCACGCTCCCTTTTGGCTGCGCCGATTCGGGTAAAGCAGGAACTGGTGGGCTTTCTGGCAGTGGAAGGCAATGAAGCTCGCATCTGGGAAGAAGCGGAAAAAAACTACATTCGTGCGGCTGCTCAGTTGATTTCCCTAGGGGCAGGAAGTGAGGAGATAGAAGGAACGCTTGAGCGTACCCAACAGGATGCCCAACTGGTAGCAGAGTGTGCCCGTATCCTCGCCGACAACACAAACGCTGAGAAAGCCTTAGATGAGTGTGCCCAACTGCTCTTGAAGCGGCTGGGGGCAGAACGTTTTTTGGTACTGCAACAACCCAGAAGTGGTCAGGGGTCATGGTTCGGGAATGGGGAACAAGACTCATTGCCCATTCCCCCAGGTTCAACTGAACACTCAAAACAGAAAGCTGAAAATTATTCGGTTGTTTACCAGCGCCAGCCACTGAATAGAAGACCCCTAACAACTTCCCTCAGCGCTGTTACAGGTGCTGACCGGCAGCTAATCGAGGAAAGTCCTGAAGCCGTGGCGATTGAAGATTGGGAACAAGACCCGCGACTGGGTCGCTGGCGGGAAAGCTTGGCGGGTTTAGGCGTGCGATCGCTTTTAGTCTGCCGGATGTCCAGTCGCGACGCCTCTGAGCTTGACCCAGACGCGGAAGAGAAGTTACCCCTTGTTGTTATTGGTCATAACACCCCCCGAACTTGGAACCAAACCGAGCGCCAATTACTAGCCATCGTCAGCCAACAATTAAGTTTGGCAGTCCGCACCTTGGAGATGAGAACCTCCACCCAACTCTCAGAGTCAGCCCAATCCTTCTTCCAGGCTGGCTTAAAGATTCTCTTATCGGCACCGACAGACCCAGCCGGGTTCGATCGGGCTTGGGTGGAATTCCTCTCTGAGATGCTGCAATCTCCTCTAGCGCTCTTGCTCACTTGGGGAGGCACCCGGAAAGATTCTCGGATTGAAAACGCCAAGGTAGCGGCGGCGGTGATGGCAAACTCGCGGTTTGCCCTTCCCCCCGACCTCTCGGTTCCACTCAACGATGCGTTGATTCAGGAAGCTCTAATGACCGAGGGTCTTCTAGAAAAGCGGGGCACGCAAATCCCCGGTAGATCCCGGCAATGGCTGAGTAGCGCCAGTATCGGCTGCTTGCTGGTCATGGCTCTCCCCCAGGATGAAGGCGGAAGGATGAAGGAGGAAACAACTCCCCTTCATCCTTCCGGTGGTCTGGTTGTGCTGGCAGACAGCCCCCAGCGTCAGTGGCCCGAACACTTACTTCCGGTTGTGGAAACCTTGATAGGACAGTTCGCTCGGATTCGCCAGTACACCTTGGAAAACGCCGCTCTCTATGGGCAAGTCAGAAACCTAGAACAGCTGAACTGGTATAAACATCGTTGTATGGCAAGCTTGCATTCCTCTGCCGCCGATCGACTTAACCGCCTGAATCAACTTGTAGGGGGGGGATTATCAGACATCCCCCTGGGAGAACAAACCAATCGTGCAGACAGTTCTGTACCTTCTAAAGGGCATCCTCCAGATAAATCTTTAGCGCGTATGCATTCCTCACAACTCATCCGCGAACTAGGGAATATCCTTGGGGAGTTCGCCCCGCTCGTGGAGGAGGAGCAGTGGCAGCTGAAGCGCCGACTGACAAAGGTGCCGTTAGTGAATGTGTTGAAGCGATCGCTCTGGTTCGTTCAACCTCTCTACCATCAGCGCCAGATTCAAGTATCCATCGGAGGAGTGGGTAGCAACCTTCACGTATATAGCGACCTGCTTAAGCTGGAATGCGTCCTCTCCGAACTGTTAGCGATCGCAGCTCGTAAGGCAACCGCAAACAGCCGGATTCATCTCAAGGCTGAAGTCAAAATTCCCCAAGAGGACAGCGCTTCCCTCGTGGAATTGTTAATGACCGATTCGGAAAGTTTTGATTTGACAACACCCGTAGGAGCGGGTTTCCATCTCGAACCAACCTTGAAGATTTGCCAACGCTTCGTGCGCTCTTTTGGCGGCGATCTCCAGTTTTACCAGATGGAAGGACACCGCTACTTAACTCGGTTGTTACTACCAATGGTCTAATTAAAAATTAAAAATTGAATGCCCAATTTTTAATTTTTAATTCTTTTACACCGCTTGCGGCTGAACCTGCGGCTGGAACTGGAACAACGAATAAACCACATTCCGGCGGATATCCGTCATCATGTCCAGAAACATCTCATATCCTTCCTGCTTGTACTCAATCAGCGGGTCTTTTTGACCGTAGCCGCGCAAACCTACCGACTCGCGCAAGGCGTCCATTGCTTGTAGGTGTTCCCGCCAAAGGGTATCAATTTGCTGCAAGATAAAAAAGCGCTCGGCTTGGCGCATCAAACCAGGCTGAATTTGATCGACAGTCGATTCTTTGAGGTCGTAGGCTTTTCGCACTTCTTCTTGCAAGAAAGTTTTGATTTCCCCAACGCTCATGTCTTCTAGATGGGACGGCTCCAAATCTGCCAACAGATTGACAAATTCCTTCACCTTGGCGACAAGGCTGTTTAAATCCCATTCTTCCGAAGGTAATTCTGGATTGACGTAAGCCTCCACAATGTCATCCATTGTCCGCTCGGCATACTGAATCACCTGTTCTTTCAAATCCAGCCCTTCCAAGACGCGGCGGCGTTCGGCATAGATAGCGCGACGCTGGTTGTTCATCACCTCGTCGTACTCAAATACCTGCTTCCGGATGTCGTAGTAGTAGGTTTCGACTTTTTTCTGCGCCCCTTCCAGACTCCGGGTTAGCATCCCGGATTCAATGGGCATATCCTCCTCTACCCGCAATCGATCCATCAATCCTGCCACGCGATCGCCACCAAAAATCCGCAACAGGTTGTCTTCCAAACTCAAGAAAAACTTCGTCGAGCCTGGGTCTCCTTGCCGTCCGGCGCGACCCCGCAACTGGTTATCAATCCGGCGCGACTCGTGGCGTTCTGTGCCGATAACGTGCAAACCGCCCAACTGGATCACTTCTTCGTGTTCGGCGCTGGTAAATTGTTCGTACTCTTTGTGAATTAAGTTGTAAACCTCCCGCAGCCTTTGGATGACCGCGTCATCCGTCGGTGCTTTTTCTGAGGCAACGGCTAGCTTATCCTCTGCCTCCAACTCTGGCAGGCTCCGCTCTCCATATTGCTGTACGGCAAAATCTACCGCACTTTTCAGCTTTTGTTCCGTATCCTTGGATAACTGAGTCGGGAAAATTTGTGGGCTAACCTTCCAGCTTTTCACCTTCTTACCGGGAGTAAACCCCTGCGCGGGGGCACGTCCTGGCGCTCCCGCAACCTGGCTTAAGGCAAAACTATCTTCTTCTTCCGGCTGCACAATCTTGGGCATCAAGTATTCTCGCAGCTTCAGGCGTGCCATATAGTCCGCATTCCCGCCCAAAATGATGTCGGTTCCGCGACCCGCCATGTTCGTCGCAATCGTCACTTTCCCTTTGCGACCGGCTTGAGCGACAATTTCCGACTCTCGCTCTACATTTTCCGGTTTGGCATTCAGCAGGTTGTGCGGCACTTCTCGCTCGCTCAACAGAGTTGATAGGAGTTCTGATTTTTCTACGCTGGTTGTTCCCACAAGGACGGGTCGCCCAACTTTGTGCATTTCCGCACACTCTTCAGCGATCGCCCGCCACTTCCCTGCCTCTACCTTGTAGACCACATCGGGCATATCTCCCCGCCCGCTCGGTCTATTAGTGGGAATTTGCGTAACTTCCAGTTTGTAGATTTTTTCAAATTCGGCTTCTTCTGTCTTTGCCGTTCCGGTCATCCCGCCGAGCTTTTCATACAGCAAGAAGAAATTTTGATAGGTAATCGTCGCGAGCGTTTGCGTTTCATTCTGAATTTCTACCCGCTCTTTCGCCTCAATTGCTTGGTGGAGTCCGTCACTCCAGCGACGACCGGGGAGTACCCGCCCCGTAAACTCATCCACAATCACGACTTCCCCGTCGCGGACGATATAGTTCACATCTTTTTTAAACAGCTCTTTTGCCTTAATCGCATTAAAGATATAGTGCGCCCAAGGATCGTTGGGGTCATACAAATCCTTGACTTCCAGCAACTGTTCTGCTCTGGCAAACCCTTCATCCGTCATCAGAACGTTACGAGCTTTTTCATCTACCTCGTAATGCCCTTGCTTATTCCCGTCGCTCTCAACTTCCTTTTCCAGCGCCGAAGCGATCGCTGCCGCCTTCATGTACTTCTCGGTTGGGCGCTCGACTTGCCCGGAAATAATCAGCGGCGTCCGCGCCTCGTCAATCAACACCGAGTCTACTTCGTCGATGATGCAATAGTTCGGGGGACGCTGTACCACATCCGCCATTGAGGTTGCCATGTTGTCGCGCAGGTAATCAAAACCTAGTTCGCTGTTCGTGGCGTAAGTAATATCGCAGGCGTAATTTTTCTGGCGTTCGCTTGGCCCCATTCCCGATTGAATCAGCCCTACGCTCAAGCCCAAGAACCGATGCACCTGACCCATCCACTCGGCATCGCGCCTCGCCAGGTAGTCATTGACCGTGACTACGTGGACTCCCTTGCCAGTCAGGGCGTTGAGGTAAGCCGGTAGGGTTGATACCAGGGTTTTTCCTTCCCCAGTTTTCATTTCGGCGATTTGACCTTTGTGCAGAACAATCCCACCGAGCATCTGCACGTCAAAGTGGCGCATTCCCAAAACTCTCCGCCCTGCTTCCCGCACGACTGCAAAAGCTTCTGGGAGCAACTCATCCAACAGTTCTTGGCGTTCCCGCGCTGTCTTAGTTTTCTCCAGTCGCTGTTTAAATTCTGCGGTTTTGCCCGTCAGTTGTTCGTCGGACAGCGCTTGGATTTCTTCCTCCAAGAGGTTGATATCTACAACATAAGGTTGGTATTTTTTGAGCTTGCGTGCGTTGGGGTCGCCCAGTAATTTTTTAAACATAGCAGCAAAAGGAAACTTTAGAAGGATGAAGGATGTTAGCGATTCGCTGTCGCGTATAGCGGTGCTTTCTTCGCAGGATGAAGGATGAAGGATGAACTTAGGAGTCAGAAGTCAGAAGTCAGCGGAGAAGTCCTACTTGATTCATCTTTCTGCCTAGCGGTTTTATGCCTCCAACGACCTTCGGCATTTATCAATCATCGTATCATTTCCACTTAGGCTGAGATGGTACGGGCATCCCGTCTAACTTTAGGGTGAATTTTCCCATTCAGCAGTCAGATCCCGGAAGTTGTATTGATTAGCGCCAGGGTGACAGGTGACGCAACTAGAGAGTTTTACGGGCTGGGGCAGTTCGACGCGAGGATGAAGTGCTTTTAAATAGCGAGATTCTGTAACCCGATAGGGCACGGTTTCTTTTTCTAGTTGGGGACGAGAGTAAGTCCTCACGTAATCCCAAATCAGTAAAAGTGAGGGAGTGATGATGCGCGGCAACTGCGTCCCGTAATGTTGGTGCGTTTCTTGCAGCAGATTTTTCCAGGTTTCCATCGGCAGAACGGCTGGGGGGACGGCAATGTGACAGGTGGAACAGTTATCCACGTAAAGTTGCTGTCCCAATTCGAGGCGACTGATAACCGGATCGACGGTGCCCATTATTTCTGTCGCTGTGTTGGCAGTGGTTGGGGACATTTGGGCAATGGGGACTTTGCTCTGAACGTCCATCGCCATTGCCATTCCCCATCCCAGGATGATGCTCCAGACTAAGAGCAGCAAAAACAAAGTAAAAAGCGATCGCTTGCGGATGCCCTTAGGCGCGGCTTCTCGCCCAGGGAAAGAGCGGGAGCGGGTTTTTGACCGGACAAGCTTTGGCATAACGGATGCTTGGGTAATGGGTAATGGGTCGTGGGTTGTGGTTTGTGAGTTACACCGACTACCTGCTACCTACTACCTACTACCAAAAGACAACTGACAAGGGACAAAAGTCTATGGAATCGGAATCGAGCGCAGCAGACGCTCCACAATCGTCTTAGCACGGCGACCGCCCGATGGAATGAGACGATGGGAAAGGACGTGAGGTGCCAGGAACTTCACATCATCGGGAATAGCATAATCTCGCCCTTCCAAAAAAGCCAGTGCTTGGGTACTTCGCTGCAAGGCAACGGTACCGCGAGGACTGGCACCCAGGGTAATTTCTTCATCTTCCCTCGTCGCCCGCACCAAGTCGAGAATGTACTGTTGCAAAGACGCCTCTACCTTCACGCCGCCACACAGACGCCGTAACTCCAGCACGTCTTCCAGGGAAATACAGGGCTGTAAATCTTCTACCCTAACGCCTTCAGCAAGCCGTTGCAGCATTTGGAGTTCTTCTTGCTCGCTGGGATAGCCCAAAGTTAAGGAAACTGTGAAGCGATCCATTTGGGCTTCTGGCAACGGAAACGTGCCTTGATACTCAATTGGGTTCTGAGTTGCGATCGCAAAAAACGGATTGGGTACGGTGCGAGAAACCCCATCAACGGTGACTTGTCGCTCTTCCATCACTTCTAATAAAGCAGATTGGGTGCGGGGGGTGGCACGGTTAATTTCGTCTGCCAGCAGCACGTTGGCAAACACGGGTCCCGGCAGAAATTCAAACTCGCGTCCGGCGGGATTCCAGATATTCGTGCCGGTGATATCAGTGGGCAAAAGATCCGGAGTACATTGAATGCGTTGAAACTTTCCGTCAATCGAGCGTGCCAGCGATTTAGCCAACAGGGTTTTACCAACGCCAGGGACATCTTCCAACAGGGCGTGACCACCGGAAAGGAGGGCTACTAGCACTAAGCGAATGGCATCTGCTTTGCCGACAACTGTGCGACCCAGATTTTGCGTCAGCTGCTCAATACGTTGTCTCATAGTCGTTATTTTTTCGTCATTCGTCAGTAGTGAATTCGTCCATTGTCCGTCGTCTGTTGTCTGTTGTCTGCCAACAGTGACAATGACTGATGACGATTGAGTATAGACGAATGAGACCGCTTAGCCATTCACGCTTAAAAAGGCTCTTGCTGCCTCGCAGTCTGCCTGTATTTGTATCTCACCTCACTCTATTGCAGTCCTCAGTCCTCAACCCTCACTCTTTGGCTCCTCACTCTTCGACTCCTCAGTCCTCAGTCCTCAGTCCTCAGTCCTCAGTCCTCAGTCCTCAGTCCTCAGTCCTAAATAAGGCTCTTGCTGCCTCGCAGTCTACCTGTATTTGCGTCTTAAGCGCGTCCAGGGAAGCAAATTTTTGTTCGGGGCGCAAAAACTGTTCCAAGCTCACAGTTAAGGTCTTTCCATATAAATCTCCGACCCAATCTAACAGGTGAACTTCTACGGTGGAGGTGGTACCGTCTACCGTGGGGCGATTGCCAATATTCATCACGCCGATGCCCTCTATTGGCAAGGAACAACCATCCGCCGCTACTTTGGCTTCCTCATTCCCTGTTTCTGTTTGCCCGGTGGCTTCCGAACCATCCTCGGTTTCGCTATAAACTCTGACACAATAAACGCCCTGTCGGGGTAAAAACTTTTCTGAAGGAAGTTGTAGGTTGGCGGTAGGAAATCCGATGGTTCTGCCTAGTTGTTGTCCTTTCACGACTAATCCAGTGAGAGTGTAAGGACGCCCTAGTAGCCGGTTTGCCTGCTCTAAGTCTCCTTCTTGGAGCGCCTGACGGATGACTGAACTGCTAATCCGTTCGCCCTCACAGGTTTGCAACGGCACTAAGATAACATTGATGCCATAAGAGTGCGCGATCGCTTTTAAGTCCGCCCCCGTACCCGCTCTTTGGCACCCAAAGCGAAAATCCTCTCCGACACTCACACTTTGCGCTCTGAGTTGTCCCACCAAAATCTTTTCTACAAACTGCTGCGGACTCAAAGCAGCCAGTTCCCTGTCAAAAGGCAACAGCACCAGCTGTTCCACACCCAATGCCTCTAGTTGTCGGACTTTTTCGGGTCGGGGTGTTAGCAGTCCTCGGCGTTGACCTGTAAAAAACTCTCGCGGATGCGGATTAAACGTCACCACTGTAGCGATGGGATGTTCGTTGGAACTGAGAATTTTCGTCTCAGGCGACCGTCCCGTGTCCTCACTTTGGCTTTGCCAATGGTATTCTAACCGCCGATGCAGGGACGATGGAGGAAGCGTTGGTACACCCGGAACGTCAGAAGCCTTCAAAATTGGTTTGACGACCTGTTGATGCCCGCGATGCACACCGTCAAAGTTTCCCAAGGCAACAGCGGTTGGTTTTAGAGCAGTGTCAGGAGAAGAAGTTACCCACACGCTTTACATTTTTACATAATTTAGTCGTTCGTCATTAGTCATTAAGGATTAGCCAATGACCAATTTAGGCAGAAACGCCCGCTTCTTGGACAGCGATCGCATTTGGCAGATGATTCTGTGGCACTAGCTGAATTGACAAGCCTTCCCGCGCCATTATCGCTTCGGGAAACTCTTGCGCCACCTGTTCGCCAACCCGATCGAGAAAATCATCATTGTGCAGCGGATCGTGGTGGAAAATTACCAGTTTTTTCACATTCGCGGCACGAGCTACTTTCACGGCTTCCTGCCAGGTCGAATGTCCCCAACCTACTTTAGAAGATTTGGGTGAGTCGTATTCCTCATCCGTGTAGGTAGCATCATAAATCAGGACATCTGCATTCCGAGCCAGCCACAAAACTTTTTCATCCATGCGAGTCGGGGAGTGTTCTGTATCGGTCACGTAGGCGGCAGCGCAACCCCGCCAGTTGACGCGGTATCCCACAGCTTCCCCAGGATGGTTTAACAGGGCATTTTCGACTGTAATTTCTCCAATTTGTACCTTTTGCCCGATTGGCAAATCGTAGAATTTCAAATCGGCTCCCATGATTTGTAAAGGCACGGGAAAATTTGGGTGGAGCATTTGGTCGCGCAGGCGCTGCTCAATCGTCGAACCGTTCGGAGCAACCGTTCCATGAATATGAAACCGATTCCCCTTAATAAAGGCAGGAACAAAGAAAGGAAACCCTTGAATGTGGTCCCAGTGGGAGTGGGTGAAGAACATATAAGCTTCCACCGGCATTTGAGATAGCAGGGATTGCCCTAATACTCGTAGGCCAGTGCCGCCATCGAAAATCAGGCGTTCACCACCCACTCTCATCTCAACACAAGGCGTATTGCCGCCATACCGGACTGTCTCCGGCCCCGGACAGGCGATACTTCCTCTTACTCCCCAAAAGTGAATTGTGAATAGGTTTTGCATGCTAGACATGGGTGTTGCCTGTAGGATTCCGATCGCGGGTCATCAAAAAGGTTTTACTGATTGTTCATATAGTTTGATGCCAGAAGCCTGCACGAGATTGGGACCGTGCTTGCTTGAGGAAAGTCCAGCCAATCTCAAAAAGCCTTGGTTGCTCAACCAGGCTCAACAATTCAGCGGCTGACGTAGAGAGTGATCCGGCAGAAGACCCTATTCTTCTATTTGAGTATGACTCAAAACTGCTCCCTGGCATAATTACAGATGCCGCTTTTGCAAGCGTTTTTTACGGAAACTTTTTAAGTTACGCTATTGCCTCTGGTAGGACACGCATCCAAACTAGGAGGACGCTAGCTTTTGGATTAATTTAAAAAGCTTAGCAGTTTAGTCGTAAAAACGTCTGGCACTTGTGCAACAGTAATCTGTGATCTAGCTCACCTTCAAAATATAAACAAGTTGCTAAAGGATAAAACTTGCCTTGTGTAGACAGATGAAGTTGCACACCTGGAGAGCAAAATTTCCTAAGAGGAGCGGATTACCTCTCCCTCTCTATATGGATCTTACCAAGTCTGAGTCTAGATTGCCTGCCGCTTAGTTGAGTGAAACTTTTTTAGTGATTGATTGAGAATCACAACGCTCTCCTGAACTCGTTGCCCACATATAGATTGAGGGGGATTGAGGGCGTTCTTTGGGAATGCAGCCCATCTATATCAGAATCAGAATCAGAGCAAAATATAAAACTATCAAAAAAGCGCTTTTTGTGACGGGCACTCAGGCACTCAGGTGCTTTCATCAGTCACCTCCTCCACTTCTGGCATCACTGATTATCTAGCGTGCGCCTAGAATATCTGGTTCAACAACCTTCGTCAGCTCGGTATACACAGCCATATTAAGCAAGGAAAGATATCTACCCGCTACCAGCCTCTGCCAGGTCTTGTAAACTCTGAATCATTGTATTTATTGCTTGCCTAGTACCGAGGGGCACCCAGCTGACTACTACGATTGCCTTTAACAAGATTGCTCAAGTCGGTAGCAAGACAATAGCCCTTCTCCGTTGAGTACACGCTGGAGAGGCGAACAATTATTTGTCCGAACATCAGCCTTGCAGGGAATACCAGCGAGAACCGCTATAACTGCGCTGTCTCATCCCACTTTAGATTTTGGATTTCAGGTTTTGAATGGCACAAGTCCTGACAGCAACGACTTTCAGCAATTTACTTGTGGCGACATTCAGGTGAAATAGTCTCAAAACTTGCTTGAAGCGTTGTTTATCTTAGCTAAACCGAATCTCTGTATAGCAGTAATACCACTTCAGGGCTTCGCATACTTACCCTTGAGAAGGCTGCTTTCCTTCGGTAAATACTCAAAGCAAGCAGGATTGATTTAGCTAATCGCGAAATCAATCCGTATTGATATCAGTGCCAAAAAGAATTTACTTATGATTTTGGCGGTAAAGTAACCTGCCTAAAATATTCAACCTCGTGTTTCGACTCGGTAAATACTGAAAATGGCTTTTATAGGATTTGTATCACCCAAATAAGTGCGTAGTTCTGCTGAAGACGTTACACCTATAAATGTGAAACACTTAATATTGAAGCTCGATATTTTGCGGTAATTGCAAAAGTTGAAACCTTGCGATTGCTGCCCAGAATGATTGAATGGAAAGAATTTCAAGGCGCAAGCATCAGTTTTAAGCGTAGTGTCTCTTATAGGTAAATGCCTAGAGAAATGCTCGGACATCAGCAAAAAAATACTCATAATTTGAGTTTAAATGAAGATACGAAGAAGTTTTAAAAAATTGATAGACAATCAAAAGAATACTCTCTACAGTAGAAGTAACAATAAATTAAACATGATTGATTTTCAGGAAAATCAGGGGAAATCTACAAGTTCAAGGCATTTCATTGATGTTTAAACATCCTGTGATATACAACCTTGCACTGTAGTGCAAAGATCGCAGATTCCATAGCGCAACTTCAGTTCACTCTTAAATTGGTAAAGGTTTTAATTACGATGAAAAGGACAATCCCAACTCTACTTAGTTATTCCTTCGTGGCTGCTGGTGTTGCGATCGCATCTTCTGCATTTTCCCCAGCCAATGCTGCCTCTATGACTTTTAGCGCCAATGACTTTACAGGTGCTGACGCAAAGGTCAACTTTACTTTGGATGACACCGCAGCAGGAGTAGGCAAGATTCAGTTCACAGTGGCTGTTGACACGAAATTCTCATTTGGGGACATTCGTGGAATCTTCTTCGACATTCTTGATAACTCGCTCCTAAGTGGTCTGAGCGTAGTTGGTCAAAACCAAACAGGTCAAAACCAATTAATAACCACGACTGCCTATAACACCAGCGGCAACCTTAGCACTGTTGGTCAAGCTAATTTGAATGGCGATGGAGGCAATCACTCATTTGAATTTGGCATAGAAATTGGTGACACAGGTTTAAAGGGCGGCAAGGACGACTTTCAAACAGCCGTTTTTACCCTGTCCCATGCCACAACAGCTTTAACCCTCGCTCAGTTTTACGGTCAGGAATTCGGAGTGCGCCTGATGAGCGTAGGAGATACCAATGATGAAAAATCTCGTCAGGAAAGTAGCAAACTAATCGCAACAGCTCCACCAGCGCCAGCACCAGCACCCGCACCAGCACCAGCACCAGCACCCGCACCAGCACCAGCCCCAGCCCCGGCACCAGCACCAGCACCCGCACCAGCACCAGCCCCAGCCCCGGCACCAGCACCAGCACCCGCACCAGCACCAGCCCCAGCCCCGGCACCCGCACCAGCCCCGGCTCCAGCCCCAGCCCCAGCCCCGGCACCAGCACCAGCACCCGCACCAGCACCAGCCCCAGCCCCGGCACCCGCACCAGCCCCGGCTCCAGCCCCAGCCCCGGCTCCAGCCCCGGCACCCGCTCCAGCACCCGCACCCGCTCCAACTCCCGGTGGTACTACCGGCGTTGATTACAGCAATGGCGGTACGGGAATTGACTACGGTTCCGGCTCTAACGGCACCGGCGGCGGCACTAAAAGTAACCCTAAACCAGTACCCGAACCCAGTACCGTGGGCGCACTCATGCTGACAAGTTTTGCAGCCATGCGGTTTGGCAAAAGACGGAAGACAAGCGCATAGTAGCGTTAAGAGCTAGTTAAGCGACTGTTTTACCTTCAGTAGAGATACATATTTCAAAAAGAGCTTCTCACTTACGATACGGTGAGAAGCTTTTCCTCAGGGTGAATTTACTTCAAGCCAAAAATCTCAATGCGATAGGTATGTGAAAGTAGGAAAACTTATGGAAACATCTGCTCAAGTCAAGGAGATAAAAGTCAAACTGCTTTTAGCAGGGGGGCATCAATACACTGTCTTTCTAAAGTCAGACGCCCCTATGCTAGAAAATCTGTTAAAAACTGTTGTGGCTCGCTCTTATAAGCAAGAAGATGGTTTTTATGGGTTGTTCCAGATTCCGATTGATGAGGGTCGCGCTTCTCTGTGTTTTCCAAGCGAACATCTGGTTGGTGTAGTTACCGAACCCTCAGTTTTTGTCATGCAAGAGGAACTGAAACCTCAACCAACGGATGTTTTAGCTTCTCCCTACGTGCAAATTGACAATTTTCTGACTCAAGAAGAACACAAACAACTACTCGATTATGTGTTTAAAAAAGAGCCAGCCTTTGTACCTACCAGCATTTCAACCGATGCGACTGATTATCGTCGGTCTATGGCTCTCTACTCTTTCCCTGAGTTTTCAGAACGGATAGTCAATCGCTTGCGAGCAATTTTACCGGATATATTTAGCAAATTAGGGATTCCATCATTTCCTGTATCTCAAATTGAGTCACAATTAACCGCTCACAATGATGGAAATTACTACAAAGTTCACAATGATAATGGTAGTCCTGATACTGCTACCAGAAAATTAACCTATGTTTACTACTTTTACCAGGAACCCAAAGCTTTCTCTGGTGGAGAGCTACTAATTTACGACAGCAAGATTGAAAATAACTTTTACGTGAAGGCTGATTCTTTTAAAACAGTTGAGCCTCGTAATAATAGCATTGTGCTTTTCCTCAGTCGCTATATGCATGAAGTCTTACCTGTGAAATGTCCCTCGAAAGCCTTCGCAGATAGTCGCTTTACGATTAATGGGTGGGTTCGGCGTTAATATTTTTGCGCCTTCAGCTAGATTTTCTTTCTCTAGCTTCAGCGCTAAGCAATATTCAATGGCTATTTTCCCTTAAGGATTGATTTTTGGGAAACTTCCACAAGAAGCTCTCCGCTTTGATTAAGCGGGGAGCTTTTTAGGATGGAGTGGGACTTCCGATACGGGACGTGCTAACTAAGCAAGCCAAGATTTTCAGTAAACTTTACTCGGAAAACAAAATATAGATGGGTTTGACTAGACTAAGATCAAGAAAAATTACTTAATATTTGAGGACAAGATGGCTCCTAAAGTGGAAATTTATACCTGGAGCAGCTGCCCCTTCTGCATCCGTGCCAAGGCTTTGCTCGATAAAAAAGGGGTTGATTATATCGAATACTGCATTGATGGGGATGAGGCGGCACGGGCGGAGATGGCAAAACGTTCAAGTGGGCGGCGTTCCGTACCTCAAGTTTTTATTAACGATCGGCATATTGGGGGGTGCGATGATACCTATGCGCTAGAAGCTCAAGGTAAGCTCGATCCACTCCTGCAATCAGCATAGTCATTTGTCCTGAGTGGCTGTTTGCGGACAACGGACAGCGAACAACGGGCAGCGAACAGCGGACAATGGACAAAAGACAAAAAGCTGATAGCTAACATGAAACTTGCTTTTATTATTGACCCCATCGAACGCCTAGATCCCGGTCACGATACCAGTGTGGCGCTGATGGAAGCAGCACAAGCACTGGGACACGAAGTTTGGATTACTCAGGCGAATTTATTGAGTGTGGGGGATGGCAAGGCTTGGGCGTTGCTTGAGCCGGTGCAACTGACGCCGGTGCAACTGGTGGAAGGACGCTGGGTGGCGGAGTCGCGATGGTTTTCTGTCGGCGATCGCGTTTTACAACCGCTGGAAGGAATGGACGCGGTTTTCATGCGAACAGATCCGCCAGTGACCGTTCCTTACCTCTACGCTACCTACATTCTGGACTATATCGATCCAGCGAAAACCTTGGTCATCAACGCCCCCAATGGGTTGCGGGCGGCAAATGAGAAGATGTACGCACTCCAGTTTAAGGAGGCGATTCCGGAAACGATTGTCAGTGCGGATAAGCAGGTAATCCGGCAGTTTCTGGAGGCAAAAGGGGCGGCGATCCTGAAGCCGTTGGGAAATAAGGCGGGGGAAGGGATTTTATTTTTAGATCCGAGCGATCGCAACTTTAATTCCCTGATAGAACTCAGTACCCTTCAGGCACGAGTTCCGGTGATGGTGCAAACTTACTTACCTGCCGCTAAGGAGGGAGACAAGCGAATTATCCTGCTCAATGGCGAACCGATTGGAGCCGTGAATCGCATTCCTACAGGGAAGGAATTTCGCGGCAATATGGCAGTCGGGGGTAGAGTCGCTCAGACGGAAATTACCCAACGAGAGCGCGAAATCTGCGCCCAACTGGCTCCTACACTGCAACGGGATGGTTTAATTTTTGTTGGGATTGATGTGATTGGCGGCTACCTCACGGAAGTGAATGTCACCAGTCCTACTGGCATCCGGGAAATTGATCGACTTGATGGCACCCGTCTCGGCTATCAAGTGATTGAATGGGTGGAAAAGTTTAGATCGGAAAACCCTGCATGACATTCAGCAATTCAGCCCAAGCATCGAACCTGATTGGCGTGGCAGTGGTAGGGACTGGATTTGGTCAGAAAATCCACATCCCAGGATTCCAGGCACATCCGCGTACTCAGGTGGTTGCAGTTTACAACCGGGATTTGGATAAAGCGATCGCTCTCGCTTCTGCCCAGAATATTCCCCACGCTTGCGATACCCTAGAAGAAATCGTCGCTTTGCCAGATGTCGCCGCTGTCAGTATTTCAACGCCGCCCTTTTTGCACTATGAAATGGCGAAGACGGTGTTGCAAGCTGGGAAGCATCTATTATTAGAAAAACCCACAGCCCTGTCAGCGACTGAGGCACGTCAGTTGTATCAGTTGGCGAGAGAAAAGGGCGCGATCGCTACCCTCGATTTTGAATTTCGCTTTGTCCCCGCATGGCAGCGATTTGCGGAACTTTTAGCAGAAGGGTATGTGGGGCAACAGCGCCTGATCAAGATTGATTGGCTGGTGTCGAGTCGTGCCGATGCCACGCGCCCGTGGAACTGGTATTCTCGGAAAGACCAGGGAGGAGGAGCATTGGGAGCCGTCGGTTCTCACGCTTTTGATTACATTCGCTGGTTGTTTGCACCCGTGCGGCGACTGTGTGCCCAGCTGATTACAGGAATCTCTGTTCGTCCAGACTCTAACACGGGTGAAATGAAGCCGGTGGATGCGGATGATACGTGTATGCTGATGCTGGAACTGGCGGATGGGACGCCTTGCCAACTGTGTATCAGTTCGGTGGTTTATGCATCCCGGACGCACGGGATCGAAGTCTATGGCGATCGCGGTACGTTAGTCTTAGGCAGTGAAAATCAGAAAGATTACGTACATGGTTTTCGCCTCTGGGCGGCACCTGCGGGTAAACCGCTCGCTGAAGTAGAAATTCCGCATCGGCTGGCGTTTCCCCAAACCTATACGGATGGGCGTCTGGCACCCTTTATCCGAGTTGTAGACAACTGGGTGCAAGCAATTGACGCCGGGAAAGCGATCGCGCCATCGCTGCGAGAGGGAGTTTATTCGCAGCTGCTGATGGATTTAGCCCATGAATCCCATCAGACGGGTTGCTGGGTGGATGTCCCAAGTTTGGACACTTTCCTTGCCAGTCGCTCATAGCGACAGTCAACGTAGGAGATTAAGCTTCAAATACAGTTAAGTTAACGTTTTGAGGCAACCTATTTGCGCCCCCTTCGCCTCCTGAAAAAGGAGATTTTTTTCTCATCGCCCCCAATTTATCAGCGGGTTGGGGGATCTTCTTTCAAATACTGATTTATCTAAACGTATTTAACCCGAACCGGATCGCGTTGCAACTTTGCCATTTGCCTCGCGGCTGAGTTAGATTAAAACATCTTTTCAACCGCTTTTCCTCAGGGTGGGCAGCAATGTTACCTGTCGCAGTTTTCGTCTGTCTTGGCTGGATCGTGTCTGTTTGTATACACGAGTTTGGTCATGCGGTAGTTGCTTATTGGGGCGGGGATACCTCAGTTAAAGATAAGGGGTATTTGACCCTGAATCCCCTCAAATATACCGATCCAACTTTGAGTCTGGTTCTGCCCGTCGTCTTTCTGCTCATCGGTGGGATTGCGTTACCAGGTGCCGCAGTTTATATCAATCAAAGCCAATTACGCAATCGTTGGTGGAAAAGTGCTGTCTCCGCAGCGGGTCCCATCGCTAGTGTAATCGTGACTTTACTGCTCACGATTCCCTTTTGGTTGGGTTGGGTGACGCCATTCAGCGAACACTGGATTGGCCCAGCTTTAGCATTCCTAATTATTCTACAAATCTCCGTTATTCAGTTCAACTTTCTGCCAATTCCACCGCTTGATGGCTATGGCATCATCGAGCCGTGGTTGCCCATTCAAACTCAGATTAAACTGAGAAAGTTGAGCAAATATGGGATTATTGCCCTCTTCTTTCTGCTCTCATTTGTAAAACCGATAAATCTGCTTTTTTGGAAGTCAGCTTTTACAATTGGGGCAATGCTTGGCGTTCCAATAGAATTGGTATGGAAGGGATACGCATCTTTCAACGCTGATTCCGGCATTTTGTTATTAGCAGCGATTGGTGTTTTTTTGCTAGTTCGTAGAGTGATGAGTCCGCATCACGCTTGTTACGAAAAAGGCAATCAGCTACTTAAATCACAACAGTACGAAGAAGCGATCGCTTCCTATGACAAAGCCATTAAACTAAAACATGATTTTTGGGAAGCGTGGCACCATCGAGCCTGGGCGTTAGGAAGCCTACAACGGTATAAAGAAGCGATCGCTTCCTACGAGCAAGCAATTGTCCTCAAACCAGATAACCCCGCTATCTGGACTGACTGGAGTGGGGCACTCGCTGCATTGCAACGATACGAAGAAGCGATCGCCTGTTGTGACAGAGCCATCGAAATCAATCCTCACTACCCTTATGCTTGGTATAACAAAGCTTGCTTCTGTGCCCTACAAGGCAAAGCTTCTTTAGTGCTTGATTCTCTAGAACAGGCAATTAATCTCGATCCCAATACATTTAAAACCTATGCCAAAAATGAATCAAGTTTTTATCGAATTCGGCAACATGAGCGGTTCAAAAAAATGATTGGTGAATTGTAGCTAGTAGGATAATAGCCATTGCCTATCTTGCTGCTAACTAATGAGCCGCTAAAAATGATCTGGCATCCACGGTTCGGGACTGGCAAAGAGCAGCATGGCGGTCAATAAAGAATCGGCATCCCCTTCAATTTTCCCAATCGTTTGTAACTGATGAGCTGTCAGTAACCCTGTGAATAAAGGTGATAAGCCTCGCACATCTAACCGTAATTCACCGCGTCCGCCTCTTGTCACTTCACCGCGTCCGCCGGAAACTGCCAAAACAAATTTTCCATTGTTATCGGGCAATACATTATCTTGAATTTCAAGATGCAATTCGGCTTCTAACCCAATCGGATAGCCGCGCATTGATAGTGCTTTTGGCACATCAACGACTCGCACCAACCATCGTTCTAAATGGGCAATTTTGTAAGTTTGTTCTGTGAGTAAAGACAAAAGCGGGTCTCCTGCCTGACCTTGCCAAATCACCTTGTCTGCCAGAGAACGGTGATCGGCAAAGAAAGTCCACAAACGACGTGCTGCTGCTGGTGTCAATGCCACCATGTCTCTGACTTCAAGGTGATAGCTTGTGTCGCCCCTCTTTTGGCTGAAAATGATGTAACCTTCTGCTTTGTCTTCAAAGCCAATCCGGTAGGCGTAAATCACGTCTTCTGGGGACTCGACAATGCCTTGCCAAATGGCTTGGTGGCGATCCAAGTTGCCACTGGAAGCGATCGCTCGTTGACGGTAGAGTTCGTGAAATTCGTGGTGAGTCGCTTCCACGCGCTGCATCGGCAAAGTGCGATCTTTGAGCAGAATCGTCTCTGTCGGCACCGTCAAACGGCAATAGTTCCCAGCTTGTTCGTAACCTACTTTTCGATAAAGGGCGCTGGTAGAGGCGTAGAGCGTCGATAGGGGAATTCCCTTAGCGTGACACTCCTTAACAATATTAGTCATCAGCGCCGCTGCTACCCCTGTGCCTCGATACTCTGGCGCAATGCCCACGGCGGCAATTCCGGCGATTGGTACGCGAGAAGATCCGAACCACTGACCCATGTGGAGAATGCCTAAGCCCCCAGCCGCCTGTCCTCCTTGGCGGATGACGCGGAAGTTCTCCAACCCAATCCGATTCAAATACATCTGCCAGCTATCTGGCGGTGAATTGAAACACTGGGTTAATATTTGCCCAAGCTGTTTAGCTTCTTCAGGGTTAGAAATCGTGCCGAATTCAAAGTTAGTTGTCATATTAGGCTGCTAATTGCTGATTAATTTTTTACGATCAGCCATAGTCATCTGCGTCTGTGAAATCGAAGCGAACCGAAGGTCGTCCTTGGAGGACATCGCGTTCTGGATGAACCGCCTAAAACTTCATTCCATTCTCTGCCACGATGAAATTGAACTCATGCACCACTATCTCCCGATAGGTAGAATCGTGACATAAGGGTTGCATCGCCACCACCATACCAATGCCTATTTCTCGTGTGCCTGCTAGCGATCGCAGCGAAATAGTCGCCGTGTTTGCTGGTTTCGTAATCGCACCGTGTCCAATAAAAAGCATCAAAACTGTAGCCGTCAGCAGCATTAAAGCTAAGAAAATTTGGCGTTTCATGCTTGAACCACTACAGAGAAAATTGAGGGGCACATTTATCATAGACTCAACCAGATGTTGCATCTTCTACCTATGAGCTGTTGCCTCAACCCTGATTGTCAGAATCCTCTAAATCCTGATACGACAAAGTTTTGCCGAAGTTGCGGGGCAAAACTCATGCCGTTGCTGAGAGCACACTATCGCATTATCCAGCTTATTTCCAATGAGGGAGGATTTGGTAGAACTTATCTGGCAGAAGACATAGATAGGATGAATGAACCCTGCGTTGTCAAGCAATTTAGACCCCAAGTCCAAGGAACTGCGGCACTCAACAAATCTATTCAACTGTTTAAACAAGAGGCAAAGCGTCTGCAAGAGATGGGACATCATCCGCAGATTCCCACGCTCTATGGCTACTTTGAAGAAGGAAATTATTTATATTTAGTGCAGGAGTTTATCGATGGGCAGGATTTATTGCAGGAGTTGGAACAACAAGGTGCTTTCAGTGAAAAACAGATTCGAGAGATGTTGCTGGATATTTTACCTGTTCTCAAATTCGTTCATGATAAAAATGTAATCCACAGAGATATCAAACCCGAAAATATTATGCGTTGCCGCTTAACAAGGGGAGGAAAGCGGGAGTTAGTACTGATTGATTTTGGTGCAGCTAAGCAGTTAACAGCAATAAAGGCAACTCAACGAGGTACAAAAATTGGTTCTTTCGGATATACTTCCTACGAACAAATGCAAGGGGGTGAAGTTTATCCAGCTAGCGATTTATTTAGTCTAGGTGTAACTTGTTTTCATTTGCTAAGTAATGTCAATCCCCACTTATTATTTCTTGATTATGGCTACGATTGGGTTTGTCAGTGGCGGAAATACCTAAAATATTCAATTAGTAGTAATTTGGTTAATATATTAGATAAGCTATTGCAAAAAAATGTTGATTACCGCTACCATTCGGTAGACGAGGTTATTCATGATTTGATGCGGAGTCCGCAAAATTTAACGCCTAAAATATCTGTAGCGCCGTCTAGAAGTAATAACCCTTTTAAAATTACGTCTTCAGCGGTTACACTGGTTAGAAACAACTTTTCAAATCAAGTTTTAGCAGGTAGTACCACGTTAATATTATTGTTATTTGGATATAGTTATTTTAAACACGCCAATCTAAATAATTTTTCAATTAGTAATCTAACGTTAAGTCCGAATCAACCAATTTTTAGAAAAAAATTTGCTTTAGCGAACACTTTAAAGGGACATTCAAAGTCGGTTGCTTCTGTCACCATCAGTCCAAATGGAGAGATGCTAGCTAGTGGGAGTTTAGACAACACGATTAAATTGTGGAATCTGAACACGGGGCAGGAAATTTACACTTTGAAGGGGCATTCAAAGTCAGTGGGTGCTGTTGCCATCAGTCCAGATGGACAAATTCTGGCTAGTGGCAGTTGGGACAACACGATTAGATTGTGGAACCTTAAAAAAGCAGATAAAGTTCGCACGTTAATAGGGCATTCGAGCCAGGTTGTTTCTGTCGTATTCAGTCCCAATGGAGAGATTTTAGCGAGTAGCAGTTTAGATAATACGATTAAATTATGGAATTTAAAAACAGGTCAGGAAATTCACAATTTAAGTGGGCATTCTAACTGGGTTGTTTCTATTGCTTTTAGCCCAGATGGACAGATGCTGGCGAGTGGTAGTTGGGATAATACGGTTAAATTGTGGAATATAAAAACAGGGGATAAAATTCGCACGCTGACTGGACATTCAAACCATGTTAATTCTGTTGCCTTTAGCCCAGATGGACAGATGCTAGCGAGTGGCAGTTGGGATAATACGGTTAAATTATGGAATGTAAATACTGGGCAAGAAATTCGCACGCTGCATGGGCATTCAAAAGCGGTTTATTCTGTTAGATTCAGCCCAGATATGCAGACGCTTGCCAGTGGTGGTATGGACAATACGATTAAATTGTGGAATCCGAATACTGGCAGGGAACGCTACAGCCTTGAGGGGCATTTTAACAACGTTGTTTCCCTCGCTTTCAGCGGCGATGGACGGACTCTGGCGAGTGGAAGTCAGGACTTTAATGTCAAAATTTGGCGGATAGAGTAGCAATTTGGGATTTTAGATTTTGGCTTGGGAAAGGTAGCGATCGCTTCTAAGATTTTTGATACCGCATCCCCGGCAATTGCGACACTAACCCCATGAGTTCTAACTGCAACAGCGCACTGGAGACTGAGTTAGCTGGCTTACCCGTTTGCTGCATAATTAAATCAAAAGCCGTTGGTTCTGAGGAAATTGCTTGCCAAATCTGTTTGAGTTCAGGTTCCAAATCGGGTACAGGAAGCTGATTAAATAAGTCTAGCTGTTGCACTGGGTCGAGTTTTGGAATCGCTCCCAGCATTTCTAATAAATGATTTTCATCTAGAAAAGGCGTCGCTCCCTTACTAATTAATTTTAAACAACCCAGCGACTGCCGATCGTCCAACCTTGCAGGCAAAGCATAGACATCTCGACAGAATTCATTCGCATAATCAGCAGTAATTAAGGAACCGGATCGGGTTGGCGCTTCCATCACCAGCACCGCACGACTCAACCCGGCGATAATCCGATTGCGGGGGGGAAAGTGTTCGCGCTTCGGTTGGGTGCCAGCAGGATACTCACTCAGCGCTAACCCGCGATCGCATATTTGTTCGTATAGGGACTTGTTGCGCCAAGGATAGACAACATCCACGCCAGTACCAAAAACTGCCAGCGTCCGTCCCCCAGCTTCTATACAAACGCGATGCGCTTCCGTATCAATGCCATCTGCCATGCCGGAAACAATCGTGAAACCGCTTTTCGTCAAAGCAGCGGTAATTTTGCCAGTCCAGCGTCTGCCATATTCAGAGGGTTGGCGAGTACCGACAATGCCGATCGTTGGCGTAATGCCATGATTTTCTTGGAGTTGCACTTTGCCGCGATAATACAGCACTGGCGGTGGGGTAGGCGTCTCTAGAAGTAAGCGGGGATAATCAGCATCTGCTGGCGTCCAGAAACAGGGATTTTTTACCAAGTGTTCTTCTAAAAATTGTTGGGGATGCAGGCGCGATCGCTTCTCTATCACCCCCTCAATCGTTTGACGCCCAAACCCCTCCACCTCCCTCAAGGCGGCTGGATTGGCTTTCCAGGCTTCACTGAGCGTGCCAAAATGCTGGTGCAAGCGCCTGAGCAAAATAGGGCCAATTCCAGGGATTTGCGACCATGCTAGCCAGAAGGCACGTTCTTCCATAAGATATAGGGCGTTTAATCGCTTTCCTCAAGCCTTCGCCGAATGCTGTTGTTTGAGATAGACAAATACCGACTTATCACCAATATCCGGTGGAATTTCTTGGACAACCTTACGCAAGGCAAAGATGACAAATAGAATTGCCCAAACTGCCAATAATCCCCGTTCTACTGACACTGGCAATACACCCGTCAGGTGTCCTAACAGCAACATTGGCAGCAAAGGCGTGAGAACTTTAGTTTCCAGACGGTTGAAGCAAAAGGCTTCTTTGAAATAAATCCCCGTTAATGCCGCAAAGGTGAAGCCGACTCCAAACAGGGTTATTGGGTGATTGTAGACATATAGGGCAAGAGGTTCGCTACTTTGTAGCGCCAACACTGTCGCTGATAAAACACCAATTGCCCAAAAAGCTTGAAGTAGTCGGTGTAGCGGTTCTAGGTAAATATGGATGGTAAATAAACTGACGCCTAATGCCAAACAAAAACAGGCGTACAGTGGCGTGAGGAGTGACAATCCCATGTTTGTCTTTAGCACCAGGAAGCTACCTAAAGCAAAGCTTAAAGCCGCTACCATTAAGCCACTGCGGTAAACGATCACGCCAGTGCGATCGCTCTCGGTTATCGTAAATTCTCCAAACTGACCTTGATAAACTACCGAATCTGACGCATTTAACTGAGTCATAAAACCTATCCGAAAATTGCTATAGAATATCAGCGATGCGGATGTCTAAATCCCGATTAGGAATTGAATTAATCCATCTGAAGAAGCACCTCATCTCCCCAGTCTAGTTGGAGTTGCGACTGAGCATTGCCTCCGTTGACGGCAATTTCGACCCAACCGTGACTGCCAATTAAAGCGATCGCTTCTCCGGTTGGACTGTCGCTGTAAGTCTGGCAACTGGGTAGCCTAAATCCCACAACCACAGACCAGATTTTTCCTTGGACGAAGGTACCTGGAATATTCGTAATTAAGTTGCCAAAGCGATCGATATACTGAATGCAACCCGTGACACCCGCTTCTGTCTGGCTGCATTCAGGGATGGGCAGTTGAACTACGCTGGCTGGATCGATAGCGTCTCCCAGTTGTTCGAGAGGAACGCCACTGGCAAGATGGGCACCCACGGGAGCAAAAATATCTCGACCGTGAAACGTTGAACTGGGTTCGGTGGTGCGCCAGTAGTCGGGGTTCGTGAGTTCGACGGCGGCAATTTCGGGTAGGGACGGGGAAACCCCAGGACTACTCAGAATGCCACTAAACAGCCCGTTATCTGGTCCCACCAAGAAACCGGCGGCAAATTTAACAGCGATCGCTCTGCGGCTACTTCCCACTCCCGGATCGACAACAGCAATATGCACTGTCCCTTTCGGGAAATAAGGGTAGGCATTCATCAAACAAAACCTTGCGGCTGTAATATTCTGAGGGGGAATCTCATGGGTGAGATCCACCACCGTCAGCGTCGGGTTGATTTGAGCAATCGCGCCTTTCATCACCCCTACATATACATCGCTTAAGCCAAAATCGCTCGTCAGAGTAACGATCCGGTTTTGATACATCTTTGTTAAGAGGGATTCTTTGTGCCAAGCGCGGGTGCGATGCTGTTGATGCAACCAGAACGCGCGGTGGTTTGAACGTCTTTTTTGAACGTTTTCAGAGTCTAGCTTACCTTCAGCAAGGG
The DNA here is from genome assembly GCF_014695825.1 of Coleofasciculus sp. FACHB-542. Lineage (NCBI taxonomy): Bacteria > Bacillati > Cyanobacteriota > Cyanophyceae > Coleofasciculales > Coleofasciculaceae > Coleofasciculus > Coleofasciculus sp. FACHB-542. Next base: position 64,800 of record NZ_JACJPB010000028.1, read on the forward strand.
CGATCGCTCTCAAACCCGTATTCGTTGCAAAGCTTTAACCCTTAACGCTAGCTAACAAACTATGAATATTCTGTAACAAAAACTACCATTTTTTGGGTATTTAGGTTATATTAGATAAGTAGCAGATACCTCAAGTCGCTTAAAAAAAATGTCCATTATGAACGGAAGACGCCAAGATAACCAGAAAAATGCGGCTGCGGCTCACCGCGAAAATATTCAAAAAAGCTTGCAGCATCGTCTAGAAATTGCCAGAGCCAAAGGTGACGAAGCTTTGATTCGCCAGTTGGAAGCGGAAGCCAACTACTTCCACTAAACCTGAATTAAGCGATACTCTCAGTCTCAAATACCGAGCCTTCGGAGTCTGCTGTTTCCGTGCAAGTGTACTGGGGCAAAACCGCCACAAATGCCATGCTATGCACGTTAATTAAATAAAACAAAAGGGGATGCCGTTTACTAGCGGCATCCCCTTTTTGATTAGAGCGTCTATCGATTCAGATCCCCGACTTCTTAGGGAAGTCGGGGATCTCGCGTTCACGAATCATTTAGAATTGCTATACGGTAATGGGTCATTGGAGAAAGGGAGAGAATTCTTCATAGCTTCCCGGTTCCTCCTAGCGCCCGCCCACCACGACATTTTTAATTCGCAGATGGGGACCCCCCACACTCACTGGTAGCGGCATTTGTCCGCCTTTACCGCAACCGCCATTGATATAGATGGAGTCGTTCCCAATCGCCTCAATATCTTTAAGCGTTTGGAAGACATTGCCAGTCAGACTGACATCAGTCACTCTTTCAGCTATCTTGCCATTGCGAATCATATAGCCTTCAGCAGCGGCAAAGGTAAACATCTCGCCGTTGGTTTGTCCGCCAAGCATCCGCACCGCATAGACGCCTTCCTCGATATCCCCAATCATGTCATCGAAGGAGTGTTCCCCCGGTTCAATGCCGGTATTGGTCATCCGCACCAACGGAGGATAAGTCGCGTTAAGTGCCCTAGCGTTGCCAGTCGGAGCTTCGTGCAGCTTGCCAGCAGTTTCGCGGTTATGCAAGCGCTGGGTGAGGATGCCGTCTTTAATTAAATATTTGCGTTGAGCGGGGACGCCTTCATCGTCATACTTGAGAGAACCAGGTAAATCGGGCATCGTGGCATCATCAACCACATTCAGTTGTTTGATGGCTAAGGGTTTGCCTAGAGTAAGCAATTCCTGCATCCGGGGGTTTTCGTAGACAAAATCAGCTTCCGAAAGATGTCCAAAAGCTTCGTGAATGAAGACACCCGCGAGATATGGGTCGAGAACGACGGTATATTGTCCGCCTTTGACTGATTTGGCTTCCAATTGACCGACAGCGCGTTTGGCGGCTCCCAGTACCTGGTCTTCAATTCCTTCGAGAATGTTATAGTCTGTGCGGGAATGGACAGATTCAAAGCCTTGGCGGGGGGCAGAACCTTCTTCCCTAGCGATCGCCCCAAATCGACCCGACACATCCAAGCGTTCTTGGGCAATACAGGTGCCGAGAGAATTGGCAAAATAGGTGATGCCGAAGCGATCGCGCAAATTCACCATTGTCGTTTGAATTCGGGGGTCGAAATCTAGCAGCAGTTGGTTATATCCCTCCAATAACCGCCGCTTTTCTGCCAGAGAAACCCCACGTGGATCGCGCCCGATTTCCACCGCCACATAATCTTGAATGGGTTCCATTGGCGCTAGCATCGTCGTTTCTTTTCCGACCAGATGCGCTTGAGAAATCGCTTCTTCAATCCGGTCTTTCAACTCAGCTAAACCATTGAAAGTGACAAAACTCCAGCCGCCCATGTGGCAAGCGCGAATGCCCCCAGCCAGGGTAAAGTTACGATCTACGGCATCCAGCTGATGACCGCGAAAGGAGATAGAGGTAGACTCACTTTGTTCTAAGCGAATTTCTAGATAATCTACCGCTGTGCGATAAGGAGCGATCTCTGCCTGCAACCGATTTTGCATAGAATTTTCCACTTTTTAATCCTTTTATTTAGCCCCTGATAGGGATTCTAGGCGATTGTTAGGGCAGGCTGCTTAAATCGATTGGCACTGGATTATTGCTTAATTTGTACTAAACCGAAGGTGAAATCAGATTAATTATCGGATTTCTCCCTTCAGTTAAAAATTTGTCTATATTTACCTTTGCAACATCTAGCTCAGCGGATTATGGTTGCAAGGAGAAAACATCTCGCATTTTGAACCCCTAAACCGCCGTATTATGTCCCAAACTCGGCTTTGGCGATACTTAGCCAGCGTCGCCATACTGACTGCCATCTACATTGGTGCAGCAAAACTATCACTGGCGCTTCCGGTGTTGAATAAGTACGTAACGCCGGTTTGGCCTCCGGCTGGGATTACCCAAGGCGTGCTGTTTATCGGGGGGCGAAAGCTTTGGCCTGGAGTCGTGCTAGGTGAATTTTTATTTGCCAAAGTAGTTCTGCACGTACCCCTATCTGTTGCCATTGCTGGCAGCTTGGCTACCACCTTGCAGGCTCTAGTCGGGGTCACGTTGCTTCGTTTGATTCGTTTGCGCCCCTCTCTGGATCGCCTGCGAGATGTTTTCGGTTTTCTCGGCTTGTCTGTGATGCTGTCTACTCTAGTCGCTTCCACTCTGGGTTTGACGACTCTTTGCTGGGCAAATCTTATCCCTTGGAGCGACTATGCGACGACGTGGTGGACGTGGTGGTTAGGGGATGGCATGGCAGTTTTAGTGTTAGTCCCGGCGATCTTGACTTGGAGCGTCCTTCCTCGCATAGACACAAGACGAGAGCGAATCATCGAGGCGATGCTTTTGCTGACTTTGCTTGCAACCGTCACCCAGTCAGTTTTCTTCGCCAAAACTGCTACAGCGATCGCTCACTATCCCCTTGCCTACATGCCCTTCCCTTTGGTCGCTTGGGCAGCCCTCCGATTTAATCAGCAAGGCGCTGTACTGGCAACTCTACTTGTCTCCTGCATTGCTATCTGGGGCACCGCCTTGGGGGATGGGCCGTTTGCGGCAGTTGCCATTAATACCGACCAAGCTTTGCAATTTTTACAAGCCTTCATGGGCGTTATCGCAGTCACTGCTTTGGTTTTGGGGGCGGCGGTTGCGGAACGCGCCTCAGCTGAAGCGTCACTACGCTCTAGCGAAGCCAGTCTCGCCAACGCCCAACGGATCGCCCATCTCGGTAACTGGGATTTAGACTTGGTTAAACAGCAACTGCGATGGTCGGATGAACTTTATCGCATCTTGGGTTTTTCACCAGCAGAATTTGAGCCAAGTATGGAACGATTCCTGACATCCGTTCACCCAGATGACCGAGAACGGGTCAGAGAATTGATAGACGCCGCATCGTATTTCAAGCAAGCCTTCAGCACTGACTTTAGAGTTGTTTTATCCGATCGTTCTGAGCGCATTGTCCACGGCACTGGCAAAATTATTCAGGAGCAAGGAGGGAAAGCCGCTCGACTCATCGGCACGATTCAAGACGTTACAGAACAAAAAAGAATCGAGCAAGCACTGCTGCAATCGGAAGCTCAATTACTCGAACTTGCCCACAATCTCGATCGGAAAGTAACCGAAAGAACTCTGGAGTTAGAAGAAAAGAATAATGAACTCGCGCGATCGCTCACCTCGCTCAAACAAGCCCAACAGCAATTAATTCAAGCTGAAAAAATGTCGAGTTTGGGGCAATTAGTAGCAGGAATTGCTCATGAAATTAATAACCCCATTAACTTTATCACTGGCAATATTAGCCATATTACTGCTTATATTCAAGACCTCCTCGACATCCTGAACCTTTACCAGCAAAATTATCCCACCCCACCCCCGGCGATTCAAGCGTATAGCGAAACGGTTGAACTGGACTTTGTGATTGAGGATTTACCGAATCTTCTAGAGTCCATGAAAACGGGTGCAGAACGTATCCGTCAGATTGTGATATCCTTACGCAGCTTCTCCCGTCTGGATGAAGCCGATATGAAGCCGGTGGATATTCATGAAGGCATCGATAGTACGGTGCTGATTTTACAGCGTCGCCTGAAAGCGCGTCCGGGACATCCAGGCATCGAAGTGGTTAAAAATTACGGTGACTTACCCCTCGTGGAGTGCTATCCGAAACAACTCAATCAGGTGTTTCTCAACCTGCTTAGTAATGCCATTGATGCCTTAGAAGAAAGAATGAAAGAGGAAGAAAAGGTCAAGGATGAAATTACCCTTTCAGGATTTTCACCTCAGCCGTTTGCGATCGCCCTCACCACCCAAATTTTGTCACCCACTCAGGTGCAGATTGAAATTTCCGACAATGGCATCGGCATGACTCCGGAAGTCAAAAACCATATTTTTGAACCATTTTTTACCACCAAACAAGTCGGCAAAGGCACCGGCTTAGGTTTATCGACTTGCTATCAAATTGTGGTAGAAAATCATCAAGGACAACTCATCTGTCTATCGCAGCCAGGATTAGGGGCAACATTCCAGATCGTCATCCCCCTGCGGCAGAGTGGTCATCCCGGAATCAGTAGTTATACTGGTAGCTTCAATGTGAACTAAAACTGCTGATTCAACAATGAGACAGCGTGTATGAAATTTGAGCTGGTTCGCTGGACTTCCAATATATTGCGGGTTTTGTCCCGCAATCTGGACTGGATGACGTGGAATCTGTTTTTGGCGTTTGTACCTCTGCTTTTGAGTATTTGGCTATTTCGCAGCAGGCAAAAGCGCTCGCCGATCTGGTGGGCGGGAGTCTTAGTTTTTATCGCGTTTTTGCCGAATGCGCCCTATTTGTTGACAGATATCATTCACTTGATTCATGATATTCGCGCTAACTACTCGGTGTGGATGATTACGCTAGTTCTCATCCCCCAGTATTTGTTAGTTATCCTGGCTGGCTTTGAAGCTTACGTTATATCTTTAATTAATCTAGGTTACTATTTACATCGCCACGAACGTAGTAAATACATTCTTTGGATGGAGCTAACTTTGCATGGTCTTAGCGCCATTGGCATTTATTTAGGGCGATTCCTACGCTTCAACAGTTGGGATTTTGTTACTCAACCGGATGCTGTCTTCACTAGCGTGCTGGATGACTTGGTCGGCAAATGGCCTGTGGTGGTCATGGTTGTCACCTTTATCATAATTTCTGGCTTGTACTGGCTGATGAAGCAGGTGACTTTGGGGATAATTTTGCGAAGGCGGTTAAAAGCTATCCAGTCGCCATCCAATCACAATCATACGGACTCCCCGACAGCTTAAGCGTTTGTTTCTTTCAAGCTGAGCCGAGAGAGAATCAATCAATTTAGATATCAATCTCATCAGCCGCAAATTGACGAACTGCTTTCACAAGATCCGCAGGGGTGCCGATATCCAGGTAGGTTCCATCCGGAAACGTTTCGGCTTCCACCCGCAAGCCGCTGTCAATCGCCGCCTGAACCACATCGCTAATCGGTAACTCTTTCGCCTGTGGCACTTGCCCAGCTTGGATTGCAGCGAGATACTCGTGCATAAACTGGGTAAAAGCTGGCGTCCAAACCGCGATCGCCCACATATACTTTAAATCGCTAATCGGCGGTTTTTCGACCACGAAGTGGACTCGTCCTTCGGCATCAAAATCAACCATCCCGGCTTTATGAGGCTGATCGTTCGGAAATAATCCCAAAACTGCATCGGCATTCCCAGCCGCAAGCCGTGCCAGTAAACGCACAAAGGCGTCTTCGGGCTGAAAAAGGATGTCGGGAAAGCCCAGTGCTACCACCGCGTCTTGCACGAAGGGATAGGCTTGATCCAAGGTATAAGGAACGCCATAAGGCAACCCCAGCATCAGATAGCCGAGGTTCATGTCTAGCAGGGTGCCGTCCCCAAAATAAGCCGGAATATCCCACTTTCCCGGACGCAGTACGGTGTATGCCTTCTTAATCCCTGCCAACCGCATTTTCTCTAGTAAGTAATGACTCACGACTTTGGGGCGTAAGGTGCCGCTGCCGCTATCTACCGGACGAAATCCAATCGGGTACAGCTCTTTGCTCATCGGTAAGGGGGCGATTCGCGTTGCTTGCCCTCCTGCTGGTAGCAGTCCAATGACTTCCCGCTGGTGAATGCGATCGCTATCAATCATAAAAATGCCGATTGCGGTGGAATGGAACAGGGAAACCCTCAATCTTATTATTCTCCCTGAATCTTTTTGACAGATAAAGACTTGCTGGGATTTTTGCTGGGATTTTGGTCAGGTGTGAGCCAAAGTTCCTATCAAAAGAAAGATGGCATCGCACCTGTCTTAGTCTGAAATGAATTTAGGTTGGGTTGTGCATTTAAGAATTTCCCGCAGCCGCAACCATAATTATTTCCATAGAAGGGCGGATTTCCTGTATGGCCTTTTCCGCCATATCTTTCTTTAGAGATTGCCAATTTTTGTCGTCCTTTCTGAATATTTTTGAAAGGAGTCCAATCAGATGCCGCTATTGTCTACTGATGAATTAAAAAGTTTGATAGAAAATTCCGCTAGTCCCTGTATCTCGATTTATATGCCGATGGAAAAGGCAGGGCCAGAGATTCGACAAAACCCGATTCGCTTCAAGAATCTCATGCGTGAGGCTGAGCAACGCTTGGAGGAAATGGGGATTGACCACAATCAGGCGATGACATGGCTTGAGCAAGCGAATGCGATTGATAGCCCTGAGTTTTGGGAAGAAAACCAAGGCGAGGGGGTGGCAATTTTTATCTCTCTCGAAGTCTTTCGTTACTACCAGCTTCCGGTTGATGTTGAAGAATTGGTAGTGGTTAGCGATCGCTTCCACATTAAGCCGCTGTTGCCTATCGTCAACAACGATGGACGGTTCTACATCCTAGCCCTTAGCCAAAAGGATGTCCGGCTGCTTCAGGCAACGCGCACTACGGTCAAAGAGGTGCATATTGAAGACTTGCCAAAAAGCAAGGATGAAGCCCTCCAATATGACGCGACTTCCAAGGACGGTCAGATCCGGATTGCCACATCAAAAGGGGGAACCAACAATACTTTTCAGCAACCCGGTAGTTTCCACGGGCAGGGAAGCCCAGATCAGGATGATATCAAGAAGGATCTCCTGCAATTTTTCCATCAGATTGATGGTGCATTGCATGACTTCTTCCGGAATAAGAAAGGCCCTTTGGTGTTAGCGGGAGTTGAGTATCTTTTCCCGATTTACAAAGAGGCGAATACTTATCAACATTTGGTAGAGCAAGGGATTACTGGAAATCCTGAAATATTCAAGCCAGAAGAATTGCACGAACTCGCTTTACCGATTGTGGAGCCTCTGTTACAAGAGAATATTGAGGGGGTTGTAGAGGTATACAAAGAACTGGCTGGAAACGATACGAGTAAAGTATCCCACGATATCAAAGAAATCATCCAATCTGCTTATTATCACCGGGTTGATTCTTTGTTTGTGGCGGTCGGCGAGCAGCGCTGGGGTCACTTTGACCCTGAAACCATGACCGTAGATTTACACCCTGAACCACAGGCGGACGACGAAGATATGTTGGATTTTGCCGCTACTCATACAATTTTGAACGGTGGTAAAGTCTATGCAGTGGAGCCGGAAAAAGTACCGGATGAGGCTCCGGTAGCAGCAATTTTCCGCTATTAATCAGCGATTGACTGCGAGCGATCGTAGGGTTTCAAAATTGCTAAGTTTGTCAACCCCCCCGCTTCCCCAAGGACGGGGGGTTGAATATAAGTTAGGTCACTCAAGAAATCGTTTGGATCGCAATTAGGGGGAAAAATAAAAATTTCCTTTCCCTCTTTTAGTGCATTCTGGTGAAACGCGATCGCTTCTACCAAGGGACAAAACATAATTGGAATCCATCTGCCACTGTAAAAACAGACAACGACGCGGCTCATTGTGTACTCTTCCAGCAGGAGTGGATTTCGCCAAGGTGAAACCACACGAATTCTATGATAGGTATACTCTTTAGTTGTTCACGATTAGAAGCAAAAGCGCAACAGCCTTAAGTAGTATCTATTAACCTTTCTCGGAAGGGAATTATTAGAAAAATCGGTTGGCAGACACCCCTTGAAAGACAACCCTTGAAAATAGGATGACTTAAGACAAAGGGCAAAAAGTGGGTGTGGATTTGAAACCGTCTCTACCAGATTTTTGCCGATCGCTACTTATTGATTCAACTGACGACGGGCGGCTGCTAAGAGAAGGCGTTGTTCGGCACGAGCGATCGCGTTATAGGTTCGCTCAACGGCATCTAGTTCCACAGAAATTGAGGGAATGCCCCACTGCACAAGCCGATCGATCAACTCTGGATATTGAGCCGGTGCTTGACCGCAGATGCAGCAGGGAATTCCTGCCTGTTTTGCCATTTGGATGAGTTGCGCGATCGCTTGCGTGACTGCTGGATGACGCTCATCAAACGCCGCCGCCATCTGCGCTTGGTCTCGGTCAACTCCCAGCAGCAGCTGGGTGAGATCGTTAGTGCCGATCGAGATTCCCTGGACACCCGCTTTCACGTAATCAGGTAGCAAAAATAGAACCGACGGCACTTCAGCGACGATCCAGAGTTGGAATTGAGGCGATTGGCTGAGTCCGGCTTGTTCAACGCGGCGGCGACAGAAGGAAAACTCTTCCACCGTGCGGACAAAAGGCAACAGCAAGCGGACATTAGTATATCCCAATTGCTGCACCCGTACTAAAGCTGCCAGTTCTACATCGAACAAGGCGGGATTGGAAACATAGCTGAATGTTCCCCTCATCCCTAGCATCGGATTGGCTTCCGGGTGCCCCAAAGAACCACCAACTAAGTATTGAAATTCATGCGATCGCAAATCTAGAGAGCGATAAAATACCGGGCGAGGCGCAAATGCCTCGGCAAACTGGCACAGTTGTTGGGCAAGAATTTCCCTCAACTCGTCTTCACGCTGCTGCTGGAGCCATCGTTGAGGATGTTGTCCCTGCAAAACTTCCAGCAGCATCAGCTCAGAGCGCAATAATCCTACTCCATCCACCGGCATCTGAGCCGCGCGTTTGATACTGCTGGGTTGACTGAGGTTGACCAGCAGTTGAGTTGCGAGGACTGAGGACTGAGGACTGAGGGCTGAGGGCTGAGGACTGAGGACTGAGGGCTGAGGGCTGAGGACTGAGGGCTGAGGACTGAGGGCTGAGGACTGAGGGCTGAGGACTGAGGGCTGAGGACTGAGGACTGAGGGCTGAGGGCTGAGGACTGAGGGCTGAGGGCTGAGGACTGAGGGCTGAGGACTGAGGGCTGAGGGCTGAGGGCTGAGGGCTGAGGGCCGAGGAGTGGAAAGTGCAGCGTGAGGAGCCGGGAGTCCAGAGTGCGGGGTGGAAAGTGCAGCGTGAGGAGTGGGGAGTCCAGAGTGCGGGGTGAAGGGTGCAGAGTGTGGGGTGGAGAGAGAGGAGTGCGGAAGAATTTTCTCCCGCTCGCCTGCTTGAGCCTCAACACGATAAACTGCTCCCTTGTCACCATCTACTAGCACGGCGTCGCCGGTTTGAATCAGCCGGGTGGCACCGACAGCACCCACAACCGCTGGGATGCCTAATTCCCTGGCAATAATGGCAGCGTGACAAGTCATCGCACCCTGTTCGGCAACCACAGCGACAGCCTGTTTTAGCAGTACCAGCCGATCGGGAGTAATGCTTTTGACGACTAAAATTTTCCCATTAACAGGCGAGTTTTCATCTCCATCGGCATCAGGGAAGTGGAGATGATTGGAATCGGTTAATACATGAGCGATCGCAATGGTTCGTCCTGCTGACGCTCCCAGCCCTTCGATCAAAGGCTTTAGGTCTGGTTCTGGCACTGTAGGCACTTTCCCTTCCTGTAGGCGGTGCTGAGTCTGGGGTGAAAAGAAGGATAAAGGAGCGAGCATCAAGGAGGAATGACCGATCTCTATTGAGTGCTGTAAGGATTCCTTAACCGCTCCTACTTTAATTTTGGACTCCTTCAAGCTCATTGCTGAGTGCCCAACGATGACTTGTGTGAGAGACAACTGGTTGCCTTCATTTTCTTTTCCTGGAGAGAGCGTCCACTCCAAAGTAAAAGTTGGTCCGAGTTCAGTCCTCAGTTGCTTCGCCAGTTGAATGAGAACATCTAAGTGTTTTTCTTCCAGGGCGTAATATTTTTGTTGCTCTTCGTTGAGCAGATACGCTTCTAGACAATTATCTACCCTTAATCGAGAAGAGTGGGCGCTTGCGAAATTCTCCGTGCTGTTTGTGTCGGTTTGGGCGTCTCTAAAGTTCTCAAGACGATAAGCACGGGTTTTACTGCCCAGATATCGAGTTTGCACTTCCCCCGTTTCTGGTTGCACCTGATAGAAATCTGGAACCACTTCTCCCAAGACTAGCGCCTTGCCCAGTCCCCAAGTTGACTGAATTTCCCAGCACTCTGGAGTTGCTTGAAGAGTCCCGGAAGCGATCGCATCTAAGACGGGTTGCACTAAAATCGCCAAGTTCAGCTGAGCAGTCTGAATACCCCAACAGTGCCAATAAAACAAACTTCTGGCACGAAACAGCTCTGCCCAAGCCAGCTTCAAACCCATCGCCAAGCTCTCTGGCGTCGCCAGACAAACGTGGGATTCTAAAAGCCCAGACTCTGGTAAAAGCACCCCGGTTGCCTGAACTTTAGACGCCGGATCTAAAGCCAAAGAGGGGCGCAAAATCAGCACCTTCGTTTGCCAATGCGCTTGTGCCGATTCTATTTCCGACATCCAAGACGACGGTAGCGTAGCGGCTGTAATTTCCTGCCGAATCGTTTGAGCAACGCTCTGTAGTTGGCGGGGATTATCTACATCCAGATGTAGCGAAGAATAGGGCAGGTCTAAGCCAAGCGGTGCCGACCATTGAATGCTTTCGAGAAATTGACGGGCTGCGGTTGCCGGAACGACAAAACCGGGCACGACCGGATAGCCACGCTGTATGAGTCGGCTCAAGGAAAAAGCTTTGTCGCCTACCAGGGTGCGGTCGAAGGGTTGAATTTGGTCGAGCCAGTGGAGTTTTTCCACTCAGGTGAAAGGGTAAATAGGGAACAATGCATCATAACTTAATTATTTATTCATCATTCTGAATTTGACCCGCAGATTTCCAAAGATTCGCCACGACTGCTACCAACTGGGCGGTTTCCACCGGCTTAGAAAGATGGCGCTGATAGCCAGCGGCGAGGGTTTGCTGCTGGTCTTCCTCAGTGGCGTAGGCGGTCAGTGCGATCGCGGGAATCTTACCTCCGCGTTCGGCTTCTCGATTCCGCAGTTGGCGAATCAGCCCATAGCCGTCCTCTAACGGCATTCCGATATCGCTAATCACCAGGTCTGGCAACTCTCGATCCAGCGCTTTCATGGCTTCTGGCACTGATGCCACGGCTCTCACACTTGCCCCTGCCTCCTCTAGAGTGGTGACAACGACTTCGCGGATATCGGCATCATCCTCCACTAACAGAAGGCGCAATCCGCTGAGAGCATGAGGATTGAGGGAAGAGGAAGAGGACTGAGGGCTGAGGACTGAGGACTGAGGATTCAGGGAAGAGGACTGAGGGCTGAGGACTGAGGGCTGAGGATTCAGGGAAGAGGAAGGGGATGAGGAGTGAGGATTGAGTGAAGAGGATTGAGGATTCAGGGAAGAGGATTGAGGATTCAGGGAAGGGGAAGGGGATGAGGAATTTTTTCTTTCCTGATTCGTGTCTTCTACCTCAGTCGGCACTTCGTGCTGGTGCGCTAAGACTCCTGAAGTTTTCAGCTCTACTTGTGTACTCTCTAAAAGAGGTAGGCGCACCGTAAAAGTGGCTCCGAGTCCTTCGCCTGGGCTTTGGGCGCTGACAGTGCCGCCATGCATTTCTACAAGATAGCGGACAATCGCGAGTCCTAGCCCTAGACCTCCATGCGATCGCGTGGTTGTACTATCAGCCTGACGGAACAAGTCAAAGACATGGGGCAAAAAGTCAGGAGTAATACCCACTCCGGTGTCGCTGATTTGGATTTGGGCATAGTGAGTAATTGGTAATTGGTAATTGGTAATTGGTAATTGGTGAGATTCTTCCGCATTAGCCATTACCGATGACCTATTCCCAATAACGATTGACATTCGCACCGTCACTTGTCCGCCGTTCGGTGTGAACTTGAGGGCATTCGAGAGTAGATTTGACATCACCTGCTGCAATCGGACGGGATCGCCTTGGACACGTCCGCAAGAAGGGTCTAGCACTGTCTCTACTTGAATTTCCCGTGTCTGAGCTGTTGCCAGTACAGAATTAATGGAAGTTTGAATCACCGGCACTAGGTCAACTGGGAGGAGACTGAGGGGCAAGTTCCCCCGGATCATGCGCGAGACATCCAAAAGCGACTCAATCAGCTGCGTCTGTGCCTTGGCATTGCGCTCGATAGTTTCCAACGCCTGCGCCGTCCGGTTTTCATCAAACTTGCGGCTGCGGAGCAGCTGTGCCCAACCCAGGACGGCGTTGATCGGAGTTCGCAGTTCGTGGGAGACAATCGCCAGGAACTGGTCTTTCATGCGATTGGCTTCTTGAGCTTCGTGGTAAAGTCGCGCATTGTCTACCGCCAAGGCAGCGCGGTGAGCTAGTTCAGAAGCCAAGGAGAGATCCGCCTGATTGTAGTGACGACCCGATTCGGCAGTAATAAAGGCGATCGCTCCCAAGATTCGTCCACGGGCAATTAATGGTAGGCACATATAAGATTTGAAATCTGCCTTGCGGAGGATTTCCAAGTGTTCCGGATCGCGGGCGATCGCGACGAGCAATTCATCGGAAACCTCCGGAGCGAGTTTTGCCTCACCTGTATGCAACACTTTCGCCAAACCACGGGGCACCTTGGGATCGAAGGGATAACGACGCTCTACCTCCCATGCCAGCTCAACCTTTGAGGCGTCTGCATGGGCAACCGCTCGTTGGCGAATCGAGCCATCCGGCTCAACTGTATGAACGGCGCACCAGTCGGCAAGGTGCGGCACCGCCAGATGTACGAGGCGTTCTAACGTAGCTTGATAATCCAGCGAGTCAGCCAGCACGACGCCAGCTTCCGAGAGGAATTGCCGTGACTGTTCCGCGCGTTTGCGATCGTCAATGTCGGTGCAAGTCCCGAACCACTTGACGACCCATTGATGGCGATCGCGTAGCGGCAATGCCCGAACCAGATGCCAACGGTAAACGCCATCTGAGGCTCTCTTAAAACGGCATTCGGCTTCGTAAGTCTCACCCGTATCAATGGCATTGTTCCAGCCGTCTACCGATGCCTGCAAATCGTCTGGATGGAGTATAGGCTGCCATCCCCAGCCTTGGGCTTGCTCCAGCGTTGTTCCCGTGTAGTCAAACCAGCGTTGGTTGTAGTAATCCACTGACCCATCTGGCTGTGCCGTCCACACCATCTGTGGAATCGCCTCTGCTAGGGAGAGATAACGCTGCTGCGCCTCTTCAGCTTGGGCACGCGCTTCCTGTTCGCGGACGAGCTGGAGCCGTTCTTTCTCAGATTTTTTGCGGTTGGTGATGTCCTCAATCACATACGCAAATTTCGGATGCAAACTGGAAGCTCCCTCGATGGGACAGACGCTAGCAGACAGCCACTTCTTACCCAAGTCAGTCTCGTGAGGGTATTCAAAGCGGATGGTTGTCTGGGTGCGTTGAGCCAACCGATATTGATGAATCCACAATCGCAGGTATTGCGGCGGGACTCCCAAACTGCTACTCAGTCGATTTTGCATCGCTTCGGGAGTTAGCCCAAAGAACTTTGCTGAGGTGGAGTTATCAGAAATATGCCGGATGTCATCTTCCACCAATTCGACAATTCCCATCATCAAAGAAGCGCTATCGAAGAAGCTGCGAAGGATGGATCTTTCCCATTTGAGTGCTTGAAGTGCTTGGTACCGTTCGGTGATGTCCTGAACGAGAGCCACGAAGTAATCAATTGAGCCGTCAGTACGGCGCACGCAGCGAGTCGAGATGCTGGCGTGGATCGTTTGACCATCTTTGCGGATAAACCGCTTGTCCATTGAGTAGGCTTCAATTTCGCCTGCTAAAATCCGCTGGAATTGCTCTACATCGGCTGGCAAATCATCGGGATGAGTTAATTGATCCCAAGTCATTTGCGTGAGTTCTTGCCGGGAATAGCCAAAGATGTCACACAATTTATCGTTGGCGTCTAGCCAACCTTTGTCTGGCGAACTGATGGCGATTCCGACTAAAGGAAGTTCAAAGTAGCTGCGGAAGCGTTGTTCGCTCTTCCGCAGCTCTTGTTCGGCTTGTTGAGCCAGGGCAATTTGTTCTTGAAGTAATTCATTCGCTGTTGCGAGTTCGGCAGTTCTTTCCCGAACCCGAATTTCTAAATTTTGATGGGAAGCCTGCAATTCGCGCTGGCGGGAGGTGAGTTCTCTGGCTAAGGTGGCGAGGTCTATATCCAGAGTTTGTAACTCCTGCTGAAGAATCTCACGGGTGCGTTTCATAGCGATCGCATTCCCTACCCGCGCCCGGAGTTCCTCGATATGAAAGGGCTTCATCAGGTAATCTTGTACCCCTTCTCGTAACATCTGCACCCGTAGCTCGTCGTCTGCTTTCGCCGTCAGCAGAACAATCGGGATCGTATCGAGTTCCTTGATGGCTCTGACTTCCCGCACTAGCTGGTCGCCGTTCATTTGAGGCATCATCATATCGGTGAGGATTAAGTCAGGATGCAGTGCGATCGCTTTTTCCAATCCTTCCTGTCCATTCCGGGCACTTACGACCCGATTCTCTGGCGCTAAACTCTCGACGATGAAGCGATTCATTTCCGGATTGTCTTCAACTACCAGCACGAGTGGGGATTGAGAATTATAAATTTCACCTTGAGGATTTTGCGCGGACTGTTCTGATGGGAAAATTTTTGATGACTGGTAATTTAATCCCGATTCCAAATCGTTGGGTTGATGCCCCAGTTCTGCCATTACAGAAAGGGCAATTTCCTTGTAATTTGTGGATGTTTTTGCCTGAGGCGATCGCGTCGAATCGATTTGAAGATTTGTCGAAGTCAGCTTGTCGAAGTCTGTAGCAGCTGGTTGCGCGATCGCAATCGTCTCCCCATCCAGATGAAAATCGCGATTCCCATCGGGTACTAGCAACCCTTCTGTATTGGTACTTAGAACGTCTGAGGGTGCTGCTTGCGGCATCCAGGTCGTGAAAACTGCCCCGCCTTTTGGAGCCTGGTTAACTTCTATGGAGCCGCCGTGCAATTCAACGAACTCCTTAACAATGGCTAGCCCCAGACCAGTACCGCCAAATCCTTGCTGAGTAACGAATTCCTCTTGGCGATACGGCTCAAAAATGGCTTCCCGGAGTTCTGGTGGCACGCCTGGGCCAGTATCTTCAATGGTGAGGGTGAAGGATGAAGACGACAGGGAGTCCAGGGCGAAGACTTGCTCCTCTGTGCCTCTGTGCCCCTGCTCCTGAGGACTGACTTCCGCAAGGATGCAGCGGATACTACCCCCCATCGGGGTGAATTTGAAGGCGTTGGAAAGTAGATTGAAGCAGATGCGCTGCCACTTATCTGGATCGACACTCGCCCTAAGAGATGAAGGAGTTTCGACAACGAAGGATATCTGACGGTCTTCTGCAATGGTTTCAAAGTTGGCAGCAATCAGCCGCACCAGCTCAGCCACGTCGCTGAGTGCGTAGTTCACTTCCATTTTGCCTGCCTCCAGCTTGGAGACATCCAGCAAATCGTTGACCCGTTTGAGCAGGGTACGGGCGTTACGATCCACCAATTCTAGGTTTTGACGTTGTTCTGGGTTGGTCAGATTCGGCTCGGAGAGCAGTTTCTCCGTTGGCCCTAAGATCAAGGCAAGTGGTGTCCGTAAGTCGTGGCTAACGTTGGCAAAAAATTGGGTTTTTAATTGGTCGAGTTCCTTAAGTTTTTGGTAAAGCGTCTCTAACTCAACGTTTGCCGTTTCTAGTTGGAGTTTACGATCTTCAGAGGTTTTTGCAGAGGCAATCAGCGTCAGGACTTGAGGAACTAATGGCGGGATTACCAAGGCTGTCGTCACTGAAGCGATCGCTGTAATTAATTTAATCGTTCCGGATAGCCAATAAACGGGCATCCATAGTGTCCACACTTCTATAAAATGCGTGGCACCGCAGGCAATAATGAAAAATCCAAAGGCAATAAATACTGAATGAAAAGGAATATCTCGACGCGCTTTGTGGACTAAATAAACTAGCGTCACTGAAATCGAAACATACGCTAGTCCGATTAACGTATCGGTGGCAACATGAAGTGACACCAACCCTGGTTTCCACAAGTAGCAATGTCCATGTGGGATAAAACCATTCGCTGCAAAAAGATTGTTTAATAATTCCGGCCCTAGCCACAGACCCAGCAAAGTACAAATAGATACTACTAGCCCGTAGCCGAGAGCGGCCCAAGGTATGATATGCATAGATTGCTTTTCCCCTCCTGATACTATTTTGAGGGTTAAATCCCGACTTTGGGGATCGCGCCGCTCTCGTTCTTTCAGCCAATTGAGCAAGCAGTGCGTCTAGCGAATAAGCTTAGCGATCGCTTCTGCTAACAGGGATGGCTCAACTGGCTTAGCGATGTGTCCATCGAAACCCGCAGCGCTCGCTCGCTGGGTATCTGCCGAACTTGCATAAGCGGTGAGTGCGAGTGCTGGCAGCTGCCTCACTCGTTCTGCCGAATGGTTCCTAACTTTAGCAATTAGCGAATAGCCATCCTCCAAGGGCATTCCGATGTCGCTGACAAGGACATCCGGCTGAAACTGTTCGAGTGCTTCTAAGGCATCGAGAACGGATGCCACAGCAAGTATCTTTCCTCCATACTGTTCCAAGGCTGTGGAAAGAAATTCTCGTGCGTCTGCTTCATCATCTACAACCAGTATCCGCACTCCACTCAGAATGTTCAGGACAGGAGGAGTGAGGGAAGAGGAGGGAAGAGGACTGAGGGCTGAGGACTGAGGACTGAGAGAAGAGGAGGGAAGAGGGCTGAGGGCTGAGGGCTGAGGGTTGAGGGTTGAGGAGTAAGAGTAATTTTGGGTTTTCTCATTTGCTTGTTCTAGGTCAATCTGCACTTCCTGCCGCTGCGCTAACAGTCCTGAAGTTTTTAGTCCTACCTGTGTCCTTTCTAAGAGGGGCAACCGCACTGTAAAGGTCGCTCCGAGTCCTTCTCCTGGACTCGTCACCTCAACGGTGCCGCCATGCAGTTCCACCAGTTGGCGGACGATGGCTAACCCTAGCCCCAAACCCGCTTGCGATCGCGTCGTTGTACTATCCGCTTGCCGAAAGCGCTCGAAGACGTAGGGCAGAAAGTCAGGACTGATGCCCAATCCGGTGTCGCTGATTTCAATTTGGGCGTGGTTGGGAATGGGGAATGGGTTCGATGGGTTGCTATTCCCGATTCCCGATGACTCATTCCCCTTGACCGTTGACAACTTTACCGTGACTCGTCCGCCTTCCGGTGTGAACTTAATGGCATTGGAAAGCAGATTCCAGACGATTTGCTGCAAGCGTTCTGCATCACCCATCACAACGCCAATATCAGGAGCGAGCATTGATTCTAGAGCGATCGCTTTGGCTTCGCAGGAAGGTAAGACGGTATTGATGGATGACTCAATTACCGATATCAGGTCAACTGGACGAATATTCAGGCGGATTTGCCCGCGAATTAGGCGCGAGACATCTAATAAATCCTCAATCAGTTTTACCTGTGATTTGGCGTTGCGCTCAATCGTCTCTAGCGCCCGCGCGGTGGTGGTTTCATTGAGTTTCCGCGTCCGGAGCATCGTCGCCCAACCCAGCATCGCGTTTAAGGGCGTCCGCAGTTCGTGGGAGACGATTGCCAAAAATTCGTCTTTGATCCGGCTAGCTTTCTCTAATTCTTCTGCCTGTTGCCGCAGGGTCGCCTCTAACTTCTTGGCACGAGTGATGTCCTCGGCAATGCCAACAATGCGGTAAACTTCTCCCCGATCGTTTTGGATCGGAAAAGCGCGATCGCGTATCCAGCGCTCCTCGCCGTCGGGTCGGGCAATCCGATACTCTTGATCGTACTTTTCGTAGCTCTGCTTTTTCGCCGCCGCGATTACCCGCTCTCGATCTTCTGGATGGATGGAATTCACCCAGGATGAAGGGTCTTCGTAAAGACTTCCGGTCGTGCGACCCCAGATTTTTTCATAGGCGGGACTGACGTAGAGCAACTGTTTCGGAGCGTCTGAACGAATCCAGAACACTTCATCGATGTTTTCTGCCAGCTGACGGAACCGCTTTTCACTTTCTTTGAGTGCTTCCTCTGCACGCTTGCGTTGGGTGCGGTCGAGGACAAAAGCAACGCAACTATCGGGAGATTCTTCCAACCGAGCCAACCCAACGAGAACTGGAACGCGGCTGCCATCTTTACGAACGTATTCTTTTTCCCAAGGCGTACACGTGCCGGAGTTCAGCATTTCTTGGTTTTTGTGCCGATCCAAATCGTCGAATTCCTCCGGGGTCATGATATCCCAACGCACTTTGCCCGTTTGCAGCTCTTGGCGGGTGTAGCCAAGCAGATTCAAAAAGGCGTCGTTGGTATCGGTGACATTGCCGTTAAAGTCGGCGAAGACGACCCCGATGATATTGGATTCCACCAGACGCCGAAATCGGGCTTCGCTTTGCCGCTTTGCCTCTTCGGTGCAGTGACGCTCAATGGCGATGCCTGCCAGATTGGTCGATATCTCAACCAGTTTCTGGTCGTGCAAACTAGGCTGTTGCGGCTTGCGGTAATACATCGCAAAAGTGCCTAAGATATCTCCATTCGTGGCAAAAATCGGGACTGACCAACACGCTTGGAATCCATGAGACAAGGGCAAATCTTTGTATTCTGCCCACAGGAAATCGTTGGCAATATCCGACACAACTACTGGTTCGCGCCGATAAACCGCCGTACCGCAACTGCAAGCTACAGCACCGATGGGAATCCCGTCAGGGACTGCTTGAAAGTAGCTGTTTGGAATGCTGGGTGCTGCACCGCGATAGAGTTTTTGCTTTTCTTTGTTCATCAGCAGAATGGAACACAGAGCGCCATCCGACTGTTGTTCGATCAACCGGGCGAGAACATCCAGTACGGAGGGGAGGGCGGCACCTTTGGCAATCATTTCCAAGACCGTGTTTTGCGTCGCTAACAAAGCTTGGTTTGAAGAGCGCTGGGTGATGTCGAAAAAGGTGACAACAGCAGCGACGAGTTTGCCCGCGCGATCGCATACCGGAGAGGAGCTGACGTGCATTGTGCCTCGCGTATCATCCCCCCGCAAAAATTGAATTTCTTCATCAATGACGACTTCGCCGGTGCTGATGGAACGTGCCAAAGGCCATTCCTGCGGCTGATAAGGTCGCCCGTCGGCGTGGAAGCCTTGGTACTCGCGGTACTCCTCAATATCCCTAGATTGCCGAAAAGGATGACGCCAAATCCGATCCACCTGCTCGTTGCCGAGGATCAGCTTCCCGGAGGGAGCTTCCGCAACAATCGCGCCGACTGGTAGCTGCCGCAGCACCGCTTCTAGGAGGGCGCGTTCGGTTTCCAATTGCGAATGAGCGCGATCGCATTCGTCTTGAGCAATTCGGCTTTCGCTGATGTCTAAAGTACAGCCAACCACGCGCACTGCACGCCCATCAGCATCTCGCACGATTAGCCCTCTATCCCAAACATATAGATACCGATCGTTTTTGTGGCGAATCCGATATTCAACGGTAAAACTACTACTGGCGGCGATCTTGCTGTTTATTTCCTCGTGTACCCGCTGTCGGTCATCCGGATGAATCCGCTCCATCCACCACTGAACAGTTGTTTGGGCTTCTTCAATTTGATAGCCTAGAACCTCACTCAGCCCCTGTGTCCTTTCTATCGTGTTCTGAGTCAGATCCAATTCGTAGATAATCCCATTAATTGCCGCAGCCGCCAGCTCAAAGCGCTCGTTTGCCCTCCTCAGCTTTTCCTCGACCTGTTTGCGTTCGCCCAGTTGCTGATTCAGAATGTCGTTAGTCGCCTCTAGCCTCAAAGCTTGTTCTGCGCGGCGCTTTAGAAACCCGACCATCAACACCAGAGCTGGTGTGGTGAAGGCTAGTACGAGCAAGTGACGGGCATTTTCGTCTGTGTACTCAAACAAATGTCCGGGGTTGGAAAAGAAGCCAAGGGCATACACCAGCGAAATCGCTGCGCTAATCAACCCAGCCCAAAAACTGCCGCTGAAGGTAGCATAAACAACCGTGGTGAGGGAAATCGGGCCTGGGTTGGGGATGGCAAATTTTGTCTGAGACAGCACCTCAATGGCGACAAGCGTCACCACTGTTAGGATGGGGCCAATGACCTGCGACCCGAAGCTCGTGTTCGACGACTTTTTTCTGACATGATTAGAGTCAGCCATTATTCTGGAACTTCAGCTAATTTTTTGGTGTAATTCGGTGTGAAAGTTTAAAAAAACTCTGATTCTTAAAGTTAAATTCATTAATTTTGTAAAAAATTAAGCTAGACGTTACTTGCGCGATCGCTCAAAAACCTATTTGTATTTTAAAGAAATCTTCCCCAAGGATGAGGTATTGACGATGGGGCATTGGAGCCAGACTGTAAAAGGTTTGCTAAATCTATTTCTGAAGTCCAACTGCCCACTCTGCCAGCGCCCGACTTCTCAAGAA
Source organism: Coleofasciculus sp. FACHB-542 (assembly GCF_014695825.1). NCBI lineage: Bacteria > Bacillati > Cyanobacteriota > Cyanophyceae > Coleofasciculales > Coleofasciculaceae > Coleofasciculus > Coleofasciculus sp. FACHB-542. The sequence continues at coordinate 85,440 of NZ_JACJPB010000028.1, forward strand.
TTTTGCGAAGACTGTCAGCGGCAACTGCAACGCTGTCAGATGTCCAATCCTAACCAATTTTGGCAAGGGCAACTACCCGTGTTTGCTTGGGGCGGATATGGAGGGGCAATGAAGAGAGCGATCGCTGCCCTAAAATATGAAAACCATCCCCAACTGGCTCGTCCGTTGGGTCATTGGCTTGCTCAAGCATGGCTGAATTCTCCGGTATCCGCTCAGCTCAAATTAACCGTAGTGCCCATCCCCATGCACCCCTCCAAAGTGAGTCAGCGAGGCTACAATCAGGCAGATTTACTGGCTCAAAGCTTTTGCGATTATACCGGCTACCCCATGCGATCGCTGGGTTTGGAACGGGTACGGGCGACAGAGGCTCAGTTTAGCTTATCTGGCACCGATCGAGAAAAAAACTTAGCTGGCGCTTTCTCCCTTGGAAAAGAATTTCTTCGTAGCCGTCCATCTACGCCAGTCCTGTTATTAGATGACATTTACACCACGGGAGCAACCGCTCAATCTGCGGCTCAAACACTCGCACAACATGGCATCCGAGTATATGGTTTAGTTGCAGTCGCGACTCCTAAAAGGGTGAAGGATGATGGTTGATACGAACCAATTAGCAATTACTAATGACACCCGGTGTGCAACTTTCTGTATTTTCGCCCAATCAATAGGGGTTAAGAAAAAGTGGCGCAGGGCGTAATGCACGAAATTTAATTTTTCCAAATCACTAACACCACGCCGCTGATAATCAGGCCCAAACCCACCACGCGGCTCAAAGGAATCGCTTCTCGGAAAATAAAATAACCCAGCAGCACAGAGAATACATAAGTCAGACTTACCGCAGGGCCAGCGATGCTGAGATTCACCCGCGTCAGTAGCAAAATATAAACAAAAGCCCCTAAACCATAGCAAGCCAGACCCGCTAGAAGTTCTGGTGTACCGAGAATGCTTAAAAGATGACCGATCCAATTAGCTGCATTGACTCTGCCTAACTTCAAAGCTCCAGCTTTGAGCAAAAATTGCCCTGCAACGCTCGCTAGGATCGAAATCAGGAATAACCCAAATTCTGGTGAATTCACAGAAATATCAATAAAGTGAGGAGATCCGTCTCTAAGTTTACAGCCATCCGAGGCTGAGCCAGAGCTAGAATCGACTCAAAGGGATCGCAAGGTAAATTCAAGCAAATCAGAGTGTTATGACGAGCGTACTTCAGTCTCCCTATACCAGCGAGCAAATGGCGGTTTGGATACGCGGCTTGCTAATGGTTGCTTGGGCAGACGGCAATTTTGACGCCGAAGAACAGAAATTAATTTCATCGCTGACTCAGAACCAAGTAGCGCCCACAATGGATTTGGGATCGCTCGAACCGATTACTGCCGATGAATTAGCAGCGGCTTTTAAGGAAGATGCCAGAAGCGCAGAAGATTTCCTGCGTACCGCTGTGATGGTGGCAGTCGCAGATGGCGTTTATTCCTCCAGCGAGGATGAATTGCTATTCCAGTTTTGTGAGGCATTAGGACAGCAGCCGAAAGCGCTTTCATTGCTGCGGCAAACGCTGATTCCTACCTCAGAAAGCGAGATTTCCGCTGACTCGGACAAAGGAGCAGCGGCTCGGATTCGGCAGCGGGATGTGCTGCGCCCAGTACGGGTATGGCTTGATGGGTTAGAAATTCACGATCCGCGATTGGCGAGATTCTTGTGCAAAATGATTCCTGCCCAGTGCCCGTTTGAGCGCGATGTCAAGCTATTTGGTCACAAAATTGTCCACATCCCGCCCCTGTGTAAGCTCAATCCCATCTACGAACAGTTAGTAGGTTTGCGCTTCCGCGCTTTATCCTATTTGGCGGATGATTGTGGTGAAGATGTGTCACCGTATTGTTAGTGGAAGACTGGCTAATGGCTAATGGTTCATGATTCATGGTTCATGGTTCATGGCATCCCGGAGCAAACGATCAATCAGTAACAATTAGCAATTAGCAAAGGAAATTTATGCAATTTATCGATCAGGTAGAAGTTGAAGTGGAGGCGGGGAAAGGGGGCGATGGAATTGTCGCTTTCCGACGGGAAAAATATGTGCCAGCTGGGGGGCCATCTGGGGGGAATGGCGGTCGCGGTGGTTCGCTGATTCTAGAGGTGGTTGAGAATTTGCAAACCTTGCTGGACTTCAAGTATACCCATCGTTTCAAGGCTGAAGACGGTTCGCGCGGAGGGCCAAATAATCGCACGGGTGCCGCGGGACGCGATCGCGTGATTCATGTTCCCCGTGGCACGATGGTTTATGATGCCGAAACGGATGAGTTGCTGAGCGATTTGGTCGAGACAGGGCAAACTTTCTGTGTGGCGAAGGGTGGCAAGGGGGGTTTGGGAAATCAGCACTTTTTGAGCAACCGCAATCGAGCGCCGGATTATGCTTTAGACGGATTGCCAGGTGAAAAACGGCAGCTGCGTTTGGAATTGAAGCTCTTAGCTGAGGTGGGGATTATTGGTTTACCCAATGCTGGTAAATCTACGCTAATTTCGGCGATTTCAGCGGCACGACCGAAGGTAGCAGATTATCCTTTTACAACCTTGGTGCCGAATTTGGGGGTAGTACGCAAACCCAGCGGTGACGGCACCGTATTTGCTGATATTCCAGGTTTAATTGAGGGTGCCCATATGGGTGCCGGGTTGGGACACGACTTTTTGCGTCATATCGAGCGTACCCGATTACTGCTGCACTTGATTGATGGGACTAGCGAAGATCCCATTAGCGCGTATCAAACGATACAGCAGGAGTTGCACTCTTACGGTCGGGGGCTAGCAAATCGTCCGCAGATTGTGGCGCTGAACAAGGTGGATGCAATCGATCCCGATCGTGATGTGGAAGCGATCGCGCAACAGCTTCGTCAGTTAAGTCATGCACCCGTATTCCTGATTTCAGGGGTTGCTGGCATTGGGCTAGATCAAATGTTGCACGAAGTTTGGCAGACCCTCGCTCAACTGGATGAACTAGCCACCATTAATCATTAATAACTAAAAATTAAAAATGCAAGAATTTATCTTTCATTTTTAATTTTTACTTGTGACTTTTGCTGGGGATTAGTCCTAATAACGCTTACAAATTACTGGATTCTTAGCTTCGTTTGAGGTTAGAAACCTAACCAGTGTGAGTTTTTTCTCAAAACAAGCTAACAATTTTCAGTAATTAATCTCATCCTCCGCTTACTTGAGAAATACAAATTATTTCGTTGCGACTACAGCAAGATTCCAGGCAAAACGCTTCATTAAAGGAATCTTTTTCAAAACGCCATCCATCTTCTCTAACCGTTGATAATTGGGTGCCAATCTTTCATGTTCAATAATAATTTTCTTCCAGTAACGTTCCTTATTCGGATCGATTTTTTCAATTAAATAGAAGCGTAGAAAAATCCACAGCGTTGCCAACCAAAACGTATCGTAAGACGTTTCTGAAAACTGGGATTTTACAAAATTGACAATATTAATATCCAGCGGCGTTTCATCTTCAGTCCGCACTTTCGTCGCAATCCGGCGGTACACATTAATGACTGGATTGTGTTTCAGAGGGTCCCAAAAACAAGCTTTTCCACCCGGTTTAAGCACCCGGTGCATTTCCCGAATGGCGAGTTTCGGATTGGGTAAATGGTGCAACAAATTCGAGGCGTAGACAATATCAAAACTATTATCGGGGCAATCAAGCGCGATCGCATTCATGGTTCGCCCCTCAATCTCGACGCCGTTTTTCTCTGCCAGTTGTAGGGCGACTTCCACCATGCCGGGAGAGTAGTCAGATGCCACGCACAGCGCCCCTTTTTTGGCAAAGTAAACGCTATTTTCCCCAGCACCACACCCTAAATCGAGAAGCTTTTTGCCTCTGATATCTCCCAGTCGTCTGAGGATGAAACGATTTTCAGGGGAAGTACAAGCTTCAAAATAATCTTTAACTTTAATTCCCTCTACATCAATGGTAGATGCCCATTGATCGTGAAAGTGTCGCTCTCTTTTTAAGCTTTCGTTTTCCATACCATTTGTTACGCCAATTTACTTAAATAATTGTTTTGTGTAAACTCATTTTAAATTCTATCTTTAGAATACTCTATTGGGCAAGAAACCTCTATTGCCCGATTGGTCGATAACACTGGTATTTGCTCCCGATTTACTTTAACAACTGCCGGATCAATTTTTTTAACTTCAATAAAATTTTTTTCTAAGTAATCAAAGACCAGGGAAGCATATTTTTTTACTTTTCTATCCTCCCTATTATCGTAAACAAAATCCTTTATATCAATTACTAAACTTACCTTTTCATCTGACATTCGTTTAACCATTCTTACTTGATCGTTCTTTGTTGAAAAATACCCTGGAGCCAATAACATTTGCCCTCCACCAAAGGGTCTATCTGCCAAATAATATAAACTTGTTAAAAATGGTAAGGCCAGGATGCGTTGTGATGAACTGGTGCATCTTTGGGTATATCGGATTGCCTTTATATGCCAGTTATCAGGATCTTTTTGCTCTACGTAGTTTAAAAAGGTTTGGGTTGAACCAGAGTAAATACGCAAGTTATCCTGCAAGGAGTATAAATCAAAGCGAGGCCACATACTTAGTGAAGTGGTTATGAAAATAAATGTAGCAGCAATACCGACCAATGTCCCCAGCCCTGCCACTGCATAACGCCGTTGCCAAAACGAGCCAGACTGAAGGAGTGAAATTGCCACTCCTGTCAGCCAAGCGCATAAAACAAATGAAACAGGTATTGCTTGCAAAAGATGTCCATAATCAGCTCGATGAGACGCTTGCAACAAAGCAGCCTGGGCCAAAATAGCTGTAGCTAGTATTTTGCGTCTCTCTTCTTCAGTCATCTGATTTCGCCTTAAGATAGCGACGAAAATAGATACTACTGGAAGTGCATAAAAAAATCTGGATACTACAAATACCGCGTTCTCAGGGGAAATTAAAGAACCGTCCCCTTTGAAACCTGGAAGCGGTAAAGATAATCCAACAGCATGATTAACAGCACCAAAGGTGGAGTCATAGAAGTAGTTACCTAAACCCCCATTGAGCAAACTCCAGATTAGCCAGGGCGAAGCACAAACAATAATGGCTCCTACAAAAACGCTTAAACGCTGGATTTTTACCAATAACTTCGGTGTGGGACGTAAGCCAACGACAACTATTCCACACAGTGCTGAGTAAACGCCAAAATCCGGTCTAAACAAACCCGTAATTGCAATTTCCAGAGCAAGAAACCAGAGCGACCTTCGGCTGGGTCTTTCTACATAGCTCCACGCTGCAAATAATGACATTACCGGGCCAAGAACTATGTAGTATTTGTAGATTCTAGGAATAAGTGTAAGTCCTAAAAGAGTGAATACAATAGAAATGCTCAGCCTACCGCTTGCTAGCCACAACAGCCTAAAAAGTAATACATAGGCAATCGAATAGCCAACAACTAGTAGTATCATTTCACCAATAATACGTTTACCACTTAAAATCTGGCTTAAGGCACTGGCATAAAAAACAAGCGGTCCATATGTACTTCTAAAATGAATAAAAGGATGTTCTCCGAACAGAATTTGATTAGCTCCCGCTAGTTGGTGCCCTCCATCGGGATCAACCAGTAAAAAAGAAGGCTCTGGAAGTCTGAAGCTAACCCAGAAAACACAAAAGATAGCTATTAAAACTGTTGCCAAAAAAGAAAATTTAAACTTTCCTAAGTGTTGATTACTTATCATTTTCTTGAGAAGATACCGAAAGTTGATTGATTGACAATGAACAGTAATCTATCACGTTATTGGTGTCATAGCTCAATACATCCATAAGGAGATAAGCTGCATTTTTACCCTGGATTGAGAGTGCAAAGCTAGATGAATCACCAGGGGAATGTATGGTTTTGATAGAGTTAATTATATTACTTTGCCGATCAAGCATAGCAAATCGTAGTGATGCTCCGACACATCGACTGTCTAAGAAGTTCAATATGCCGCTGACTTTTGCTTGTTCTGAAAGTGAACCCAGATATAGGAAGTATGTTGCCGATCCCTTGGCGCGATCACGATAGCTTGGATGAGTCATTAGGCTGTATGTGTCGTCTGGATTTTTACTAATTGAAGCATTGTTGAAAAGCTGACTCAAAGTTATCCAGTCCTTCTGTCTCCCAGGGCGTTCACCAATTTGTTGCTGCATTGCATAAAGTGTCCGTACCGCTGTTTCCAGAGAACTTGGACGAGTTCGCTGATAAACGCTGACAATAGCGCCTCCCTCTAGGGTGAACTGTACAGGTAGGCGCTTGAAGTCTTGGGCAATTTCCCAATTTTGAGTAAAAGCATCAAACACAACCTTGATGACATCAACTTCTTTATTTGGTAGCCATTCCCCAACAGCAGGAACCTTAGTAGGACTAAGCGGATAATCGGGTAGAGGGTTGGGAACAACCACGTACTGTGCCTGTAGCAATGTTTCTACCGGGTAATCATCACGAGAGTCCACTTGGGGGGCTGGCAGGATGTTCAAGATCCTGCTCTCTGGTTCATATAGCAACCGCTCAGCCGCTTTCACCATACTTGGATTAAGCTGAAGGCGTTGATAACCCACTACATAAAGAGGCTCTTTGTTAGGAGCCAGTTGACGCAAGTAGTTAACTAGTCGGACGACTTCATCGTAGTCTGTACGAACTAGCGGTTGAATGCTGAGGGCAAACAAGGGACGAAAGAAACTGTCAAAGCTACCAATTGGGGTCAGTCCAATGATTAGATTAGCGACTAGATAGCAGCCAACCATACCAAGCATTAGCGTGCGAACCTTCCCCGCCAGCCTGCTCCAGGTTGTCCAGATAAAGGCTGCTAACCCTATAACTACTAGAGGTGTAACGTGTAAGGAATAAAACACATTTCCATAACGTAATACAGCTAGCCATATAATCAGGGAGAAAATTCCCCACAGCCCAATCAAGCTGACAGCTGGCAAAGTCACGGCACGAGTAAGAATCCCCGCAGAAAACCCAATCGCCACAATCAGCCCGGTTGCCCAGCCATAAAAGTAGGTGTATAAGTTGAGTACATCGCTCAATGGTAGAGTCCAAGAAATGTAGAGAGTTTTGTAATCGCTTAGCAGGGCACGTTGGGTAAACTCCCAAGCAACAATTAAGAGCGTACTAAGGCTAATGGCCGCGATTAGAGCAATTCGCGTACCATAGCCTAACAAAAACTGCCAAGCTCTACGCGGATGCTGTCGCACCTCGACAGAGAAAAAAATCAAGGCTTGTAAGGTAACTGCACTTAAGAAGGCAACTCCACCGTAGATGAAATGGCGGCGCAATAGAATAGCTAGTGCAATCAAAAATCCAATCAGAGGAATTTGCCACCAGCGCTTGAGTTTGACATCCTGCAAGTAAACTAAAACGGCCAATCCAATTAGTAAAGCTCCACCTGTGTCAGGAATGCCCATGAAGGTCGGTACCCAGCTGACTGGAATTAGTAAGGTCAGTAGAGCAGTTGACCAAAAAACAGTTTGCGAATGAGCCGGGATGACCCTAGCAGATATGCCCCCCATGACGAGGCTAAACGGCAGCAGATAGACCAAGCTAAGGCTCAGTGTGTAGACCAGGCGGGACTTACCGAAGGTCAAGAGGAATGGAACCAACGGCAGCGTATAGATTTGGTTGCGATCATCGACAAGAGATAGCAAAACTTGCTGTATAGCCTTAGATGGTGATTCACGAAAGGCGGTTGCTACCTCAATGGCTTGGTTATACCAGTCGATCCACCAATGAAAGTTACGCTCACTGGAAACGTATAGCCATGTGATGGTTACTATAATCAGCACCAGTATCGCCAGAAAGCTAGCATTAACTAGAAATTTCTGGCGAACTGCTACCCGTAATCGGGAAAGTGACATTATCTCAGGCTTGTTCCCTTGAAAACTCAACAACCGCTGGTTCTTCTTTTATGCAAGATGCATTAGTCAAGCTTTCAGTGCGATTGTGCGATCGCGTCTCTTCTTTTTCCAAGGCAACATACAAGCGATTCAGGGCGTTGACATAGGCTTGGGCGGAGGCGACGATGATATCGGTGTTGGCAGCATGACCGGAGAATACTCGATCTTGGTGCCGTAGGCGAATCGTGACTTCTCCGATGGCGTCAATTCCAGCCGTTACGGATTGAACGGAAAATTCAATCAGTTGGTTGGGGACGTTGACGACGCGGTTGATTGCCTTATAAACGGCATCTACGGGTCCCGTACCGATGGCGGCGTCTGTTAGTTCTTCGCCTGCGGGAGTGCGAAGGGTTACAGTTGCGGTGGGCTGGGAGTTGCTACCGCAAGAGACTTGCACCAATTCTAAGCGGAAAAGTTCTGGGGCTTGTTGGATTTCATCGTTGGCGATCGCTTCCAAGTCCCAATCGGTGATTTCTTTCTTTTTATCCGCCAAGTCTTTGAACTTCAGAAAGGCTTTATTTAACTCACTTTCTGATAGTTCAAATCCCAATTCTTTTAGTCGAGCGCTGAAGGCATGGCGACCGGAATGTTTGCCCAGTACAATCTGATTATCGGTTAAACCGATAGATTGGGCATCCATAATTTCGTAGGTGAGCTTGTTTTTCAGCACCCCATCTTGGTGAATGCCAGACTCGTGTGCAAAAGCATTTGCGCCCACAATTGCTTTATTCGGCTGCACCAACATCCCTGTTAAGTTGGAAACTAACCGAGATGTTTTGTAAATCTGCTTTGTGTCAATATTCGTGAGGGGTTCTTCTGACTCCTCTGGGCGTCCTAAAAATGGATTGTAATACTGACGCCGAACATGGAGTGCCATCACCAATTCTTCCAGCGATGCATTCCCCGCTCTTTCGCCAATGCCGTTAATGGTGCATTCTAGCTGTCGTGCGCCATTTTTCACGGCTTCCAAGAAGTTCGCCACCGCCAAGCCTAAGTCATTATGACCGTGTACGGAAATAATTGCTTGGTCAATATTCGGCACATTCTCTTTAATTCCCTTAATTAAGTCACCAAACTCGCTGGGAGTCATGTAACCAACGGTATCGGGAATATTGACAGTTTTGGCACCCGCCGCAATTGTCCGCTCTAGCACTTGGTAGAGGAACTCTGGATCGGAGCGAGCGGCATCCATTGGGGAGAATTCTACATCGTCCATGAAGGATTTAGCGTAGGCGACCATTTCTTCTGCGATCGCTAACACTTCAGCCCTTGTCTTTCTTAGCTGATATTCTAAGTGAATATCAGATGTTGAAATAAAGGTGTGAATCCTACCTTTTGCAGCTGGTTTTAGCGATTCTGCGGCGGCTTCAATATCTGCTTTGATCGCTCTTGCCAAACTACAGATAACCGGGCCATCCTCTGTCCCGACTGTCTTGGCAATTTTCTGAACTGCCTCGAAATCTCCTGGGCTAGCATAAGCGAACCCCGCTTCAATCACATCCACGCCCAAACGAGCCAATTGTCGCGCGATACTCAGCTTTTCGTCTACATTCAGAGTTGCGCCGGGGCACTGTTCCCCATCTCGAAGGGTTGTATCGAAAATAATAATCCGGTCTTGGCTAGGTTCAACGTTCATAGGTCAAAAAAAACACATCCTTCAACTTTGATTCATTCGCCGTTAGTCATTAGTTCTTGCTAATTAGTTATAGCCAAAAAAACTAAGGTTTGAAGACTAATATTCAGTTTTTTCAATAAATTCCCGAATTTCATTCAGGTCTATGTAGCGGTCTGTAGCGTTTCTTAGCTCTCTCGCTATCATTCCTTCTGTGGAAACTACTGTAATATGCGTATTTTTAGAACGTAACAGTTCGATGGCTCTTTCAAAATCGCCATCTCCACTGAATAAAACTACTCGATCGTACTGTTCTACTGTATTAAACATATCAACAACAATTTCAATATCTAAGTTCGCCTTTTGCGAATAGCGACCGGAAGTGTCATCGTAATATTCTTTAAGAATTTTTGTACGGACGGTGTATCCCAAACTAATTAGTGCGTCTCGAAATCCTCTCTGATCCTGCGGATCTTTTAGCCCGGTGTACCAGAAGGCGTTGATGAGATTTGTATCGGGCTGTTCCTTTCTAAAGTATTCCAATACTCGCCTAGGATCGAAAAACCAACCATTTTTTTGTTGAGCGTAGAACATATTGTTCCCGTCTACAAAAATAGAAAGACGGTTCATTAAGAAAGCCATAGAAACTAAAACCTAAAATTTGTAGAAAAGAATTTTAGTGGAATGATTTATTCTAGCAATTTGTTACGAATAATTATTCATAAGTACTTTAGTGCAATCCCTATTCTTTTTTATCTTTCCGGATCTCCCCAAAACCTGCTGGCATTCAGGAGGTTTTTCGGCAAAATCGGCGATTAAAGTCGAAAAAGGGGAACAGCACCGATAAAGTCAAACATAACTTCTTCTTTAAACTCTACCTTAGTTGAGGACTCTATTACTGTCCTAGTGGACACTATCGTATAGTTAGGGCAAGTACTTAAGCACTGCCTTTATAGTATTTACAGGTAAGAACACCAATCACTCCAACTACCAGCATATAGCTTGCCCGTATGAACTCCCGCTATTTCTAAAGACAACAGATTTACGCAGGCGGTAACGCCAGAACCACAGTAGACTAAAACCTCCTCAGCTTGCTCTAAGCCTACCCATCGTGCGCGTTGTTCCGTCATCGGTCGTAGGTAAGATTGACTACTCGATACTTCCTGCCAAGGATAGTTTACGGCTCCGGGGATATGACCGGCAATTGGGTCAATGGGTTCTCGTTCGCCAGAAAAGCGATCGCCTTCCCGCGAATCTACCAATACCACTCCTGGCAAGTCTTTTCTAGCTTTGACGGTTTCAATATCTACTACCCAGTCTTGTCGCACCTGAGGCACAAACTTGCCTATTTGAGGCGTTGGAAGAACATCTGTAACCGGATATTCCGCTGCCTGCCATCCGGAAAAGCCGCCATCTAACAAAGCCACGCGATCGTGCCCTAGGTAACGCAGCAGCCACCAGAGACGTGCAGCAAAGGCGAATCGGGAATCATCGTAGGCAACAACCAAGGTTTCCTGAAAATTTACCCCAATGGCTGCTAACTTCTTGGCTAATTCATCGGGATTGGGCAATGGATGCCTTCCCCCGTGCTGTCCGACGGGTGCAGAAAGGTCTTTGTTGAGATCCAGATAGTAGGCACCGGGAATGTGACTGGTGAGATACTGCTGGTGTCCCAATTCCGGATTGGCAAGGGAAAAGCGACAGTCCACGACGATAACTTGCGAAAGCTCCGGAGCCGCTGCGCTAAGGTTCAGGTGTTCAAAAAGCCACTCGGCGGAAACGACAAAAGGGGTATCGGTCATTGACTTGACTCTTTGCAATCAAAACAGTGTACAAGTCTTCAGGGAGCGATCGCATCTGTGTTGCCACGGCAATAGTGGAGAAGCGATCGCGTTTTTGTTTGAAATTCAATTTTAAGTATCCATGTGACTCACTTACAATTTATAGAGTTAGCTGAGTGTTAGAACCAATAAAATAGATAGCAAGACACGAAATTATCGCTAAGCTGGAAAGGTTACATTTTGACCAAGACTAAGCCAGTTTTACCCAATAAACTGCAACTAGTTGGTAATGCATTTAATTAGCGGTATGATAAACTTTCGATTCGCTTATCCGAAAGCTTTCACGAGCATTTTTCAAGAGTAGATGACCGAAACTTTAGAATTTTCCTAAAGCAGCATTTTGGTAATCAGGGCTTCATGTCCTTTCGTATTGAAGAGGCTGAAGTGATTGATGCATTATGTAAAAAGTGGGTTCAGGAGTGGGCAAGCGTAGCCGAAGTCGTGCAGTTTGCCTAAGAGTCACTCGTCATCTGGAAAAATTAAATTTAGTTTCAACTGAGCTTAAGCAGTTTTTGCAGTGCTTTATTAACCTGCCTTCCTCTCTAAAAAATGCAAGACATGGGTATCTTCACACCTCAACTCACCGCTGATGGCTCATTCACCTTCTTTTCAGAAGAGTTTGGCGAAACTTTTCATAGTCAGCAGGGTGCGAAGAAGGAAGCCGAACTTAAGTTTGTCGAACCGACTCAACTTAGGCAGAAAGCACAGCAACCAACATTACATTTGTTGGATATTTGTTATGGTCTGGGCTACAACACCGCGGCGGCTTTGGAAACGATTTGGGAAGTGAATCCAAATTGCCGAGTGGAGTGGGTGGGGCTGGAATTAGATGCATCGGTACCAAAAGCAGCGATCGCGCATCATCTACTGAACCACTGGAACCCAGATCACGCCCAAATTTTCCACCAGCTAGCCACTTCTGGCAAAGTTCAGACCGAACGCCTCAATGCTCAGCTAATCGTGGGAGATGCCAGAGCCACAATTCAGCAGATATACCACTCAAACTTCCGGGCAGATGCGATTTTTCTCGATCCTTTTTCACCCCCCCGATGTCCGCAATTGTGGACGGTGGAATTTTTAAGCTGGGTTGCCAAGTGCTTAAAACCCGATGGGAGACTTGCTACTTATTCTTGTGCGGCGGCGGTACGGGCTGCTTTAATCGCCACTGGGTTACAAATTGGCGCGACATTCCCGGTGGGAAGGCGATCGCCTGGAACGGTCGCTAGTTTTACAAACCTAGATATAGCGGCGCTTTCAGTACAAGAACAAGAACATTTGCACACCAAAGCTGCCATTCCCTACCGCGACCCTCATCTGTGCGAACCTGCTGATGCGATTTTGCAGCGTCGTCAAATCGATCAACAAGCCAGTGCTTTAGAGCCAACCTCTCATTGGAAAAAGCGTTGGTTATTTCAATCTCAGCTCAGAATTCAATAGCTCTACAAGCGAGTGCTTTAGAACAAACCTCTGCTTGCAAACAGTGCGGGTTATTACAGTCCCCGATCGGGATTGAATGCGATCGCCGCAATGGTCTAGGTCTCAAACGGCGGTGTATAATCGTAGCATTCTTTGCAATCGCTCAAGTGAAAGATTATTAACTTTTAAGAACTGCCTGACCGAACCCGGACAGATAAAGAATCTCCGAATTTTGTAGGTTATCAGAAGATTAAATCGATGCCTGATGCCAGAAGACGGAAGCTGCAATCAAGATGTCTGCTAAGTGCTGTTAATATCCGTGAAAAACCCGATTCCACGGTTAAGCTATTCGCTCATACTAAAAACAAATTTATGTTATAAATCATGCTCAATTTATCAACGGCTGCTTCTTCTCAAACAAGGTTGTCTTCAGTGAGCTTTATAGGTTCGGAGTTGCCCAAAATTCTGGTGGTTGACGATCATCCCTCCAGTCGGATGACGGCGGTAGCACTGCTATCGGTGGAAGGCTACGAAGTTTTGGAGGCAGAAAGTGGGCCAGATGCATTGAAGCGTGTAGTCGAGTCCAACCCAGATTTAATTCTGCTGGATGTAATGATGCCGGGGATGGATGGGTTTGAGGTATGTCGGAAGTTAAAACAAGACGAACAAACCCGCCTGATCCCGGTCGTTTTTATCACGGCGCTAAATGATAGGCGATCGCGCATTCTGGGCATTGAAGCAGGTGGAGATGATTTTCTGACCAAACCCTTCGATCGCTTAGAACTCTCTGCCAGAGTCCGGTCTCTCGTCCAGCAAAAGCGTTTGAATGAAGACCTGGATCACGCCGAACAAGTCCTGTTCTCGATTGCCCGTAGTGTTGAAAGCCGCGATCCGGCGACAGGCGATCACTGCGAACGGCTGGTGGAAATGGGTAAAGCTTTTGGTGAATTTCTGAATCTTTCTCGCAACGAAGTTCGGGATTTGATGTGGGGCGGTTATCTCCATGACATCGGTAAAGTGGGCATTCCCGACGCCGTGCTGCTCAAAACCGGGAAACTCAACGACGAAGAATGGGTAATTATGAAGCAGCACGTCCTGATTGGTGAGAAAATTTGTCAGCCGCTGCGAACCATGCGGGGCGTCATTCCAATTATTCGCAATCACCACGAACGCTGGGATGGAACGGGTTATCCCGATGGTTTAGCTAATGAGGAGATTCCCTTTTTGGCGCAGGTTTTTCAAATTATTGATATTTACGATGCCCTGACAAGCGAACGTCCCTACAAACGCGCGTTTACATCAGCACAAGCCTTAGAAATTTTTGCAGAAGAAACGGCAAAAGGTTGGAGAAATCCTCAATTAGTAGAGAAGTTTACTGAGTTTATTCAATCAGCTCGCGTTGCTGAGGCGATGCCAGAAGCCGTGTAGGGGCAAGCTCGGATTGACTCAAAAATTTAGTCGGATGCTGGCGTCGGCTGACTGAGCCAATGTTTCACCCGGAAAGAACCACGAACGCTCTTTCATGGTTCATGCTTCATCCTTTATTCTTTTAGCTGGTCTGATAACGCGAAAAGCTGAATATGGTAGCAGTAGCAATTCTTGCAGCGGGACGTGGGACGCGGATGAAATCGGATCTGCCCAAGGTCCTACATTCCTTGGGAGGGCGATCGCTCGTCGAACGGGTTCTCCATAGTTTGTCTGAAGTCGAACCATCGCGGTGCCTCGTCATCGTTGGGTATCAAGGCGATCGCATCAAAGATGCCTTGGTAGAAGTCATCGATCGATTGCCCCCACTTCCCAATCTGGAGTTTGTTGAACAAACCCAGCAGTTGGGCACGGGTCATGCCGTCCAGCAATTACTCCCCCATCTGGAAGGCTTCACCGGCGATTTGCTGGTTTTAAATGGGGATGTCCCTTTGTTGCGATCGCAAACGCTCAAAAATCTGCTGCAAACTCACCAAGAGCATCAGAACGCCGCCACCCTCCTTACCGCCCAAATGCCAAACCCCAAAGGCTATGGGCGGGTTTTTTGTAATGGTCAAAATCTGGTCAAAGAGATTGTAGAAGACCGGGACTGCTCGCCTGCTCAAAAGCAAAATCGCCGGATTAACGCAGGGGTTTACTGCTTCAATTGGCCTCAACTGGAAAAAGTATTGCCGCAACTGGTACCCAACAATGACCAGCAGGAATACTATCTAACCGATGCGGTTAAATTCATGGAGCCGGTGATGGCTGTGGATGTGGAGGATTACCAGGAAATTCTGGGAATTAACGACCGCAAACAACTGAGTAATGCTTACGAAATTTTACAAGAGCGAGTCAAGGATGCCTGGATGGCGGCGGGTGTGACTCTCGTGAGTCCAGACACGATCACCATTGATGACACGGTAGAGTTGCAACCGGATGTAGCGATCGAACCGCAAACTCATCTGCGGGGAAATACCACGATCGCATCTGGGAGTCGCATTGGCCCTGGTAGCTTGATTGAAAATAGCCAGATTGGGGAAAATGTGACGGTGGTTTATTCTGTGGTGACGGACAGTGTGGTTAAAAAGGGCACCCGGATTGGCCCCTACGCCCATTTGCGCGGTCATGTAGAAGTCGGGGAATCTTGCCGCATTGGAAATTTTGTGGAACTGAAAAATAGCACCTTGGGCGATCGCACCAATGCTGCCCACCTATCTTATTTAGGCGATGCCACTTTAGGGAATAAAGTGAACATTGGGGCGGGGACAATTACTGCCAATTATGACGGCGTGAAGAAGCATCGTACCAAAATCGGCGATCGCACGAAAACCGGCTCCAACAGCGTTCTGGTTGCGCCAGTGACACTGGGAGAAGACGTAACCGTTGCCGCCGGGTCTGTGGTCACGAAAGACGTTCTAGATGATTCTTTGGTAATTGCCCGTGCCCGTCAAGTCGTCAGAAAAGGCTGGCGCTTAAAACCCCAGCAGGAGTAAATCAAGATGCCAGTTATCAAGTCTGTATTCTATTTCGTCTTAGCCGGGTTATGCGAAATAGGTGGAGGATATCTGATATGGCTTTGGCTGCGGGAAAATAAGAGTATTTGGTTTGCTTTCTTAGGAGCGATCGCAATGATTCTCTACGGAATCATTGCGACGCTGCAACCTGCGAATTTTGCGAGAGTTTATGCAGCTTATGGAGGTGTCTTCATCGTTCTTCCTATTCTTTGGGGATGGCAAGTAGATAAGATAGCTCCAGACAAATTTGACTTGTTAGGAGGTTGGATTGCTCTGCTTGGCACGCTGGTCGTTATGTATGCGCCTAGGGGTTAATATTTTTACACCCTAACTGCAAGCAGGCTGCAACCTGCCACCCTACTTGCACTTAAGAAATGAAGCCGGATAGGGTGTCACCCGTCCATTCCAAGGTATCGCCCATCTGTTCGCCAGTGTGAAAAGCAGCGAGGAGGACTTCGCTCGTTTTCCCAAATGCGATCGCTCCAGTTGCATCAATCCCAATTGCCCCAAAATCTCGCTGACGCCCACGCGCTTCGGTAAAGGAGCGCTCGAAGGCATCTGCAAGAGACAAACCATCCGTCACCCGCACCACAATCCGCGCTGCCAGACATTCATCAATAATGTCTTCTCCAATTCCCGTACAGCTAATTGCCGCTTGAGCGGTGGCGTAGTTCCCCGCAGGCATTGCGGAATCGCTGACTCGACCAATCCGCTCGAAACCTTTGCCTCCCGTCGAAGTGCCTGCGGCTAAATTTCCCTGACCGTCCAAAACCACGACTCCAATCGTGCCGCGTCCAGCCTCTGGGTCATCCACCAGCTCTTTTTCCGCTACCACCCCAGCGGCTTCTTTAATAAAATTCTCGCTCCGCTCTTGCAGCCACTCTTGCAAGCGAATCTCGATCATCGGATTGTAAATCGGAACCTGCAATTCCCGCACGAGTTCTGCCGACCCGTAATCTGATAGCACGCGATCGGGTGAAGCTTGTAAAGCTTGGGCCAGATCGATGGGATGTTGAATGCGGGATACATTAATCACGCCACTCAAGCGCTGAAATGCCCCATCCATCAGGGAGGCACTCATGCGAATTTGACCATCTGATTGCAGTACCGAACCTGTTCCCGCATTAAAGCGGGGATCGTCCTCCATCAAGTGGCAACCATGTACCACTGCTGCTTGGGCAGTTGCTCCTGCCAAAAGCAGGGTATAAACTTCTTCCACGACTTTGTAGAGTGATTTGCGGACTGCGTCAGCCCCCTCTTGACTTTTGAGGGCGCTACCGGCACCACCGTGAATAATCACCTTGGGTTGCACCTGATTGAGTGACATATTTCAATCCTTTGTAATTTTTAATAAATACCAAGACTCAGCCTTGATTTCAGATTTTAGATTTGTGATGTTTTCAATCCAGTATCGAAAATCTAAAAATTGGGCTTTTACGCGGACTCATTGGCTTGGTTGCGGCGGCGGCGACAGCGCTCCGAACAGTATTTCACATCATCCCAACAATCAGCCCATTTTTTGCGCCAGGTAAAGGGACGCTGACATACCGGGCAAATTTTGCTGGGTAAGTCGGACTTGGATCGAACGCGCTTCATGTTAATTTGACGGTACATTACCAATATTCAATTTTACGAAATAGATCGGAAGTCAGGTAATTATGTCCGCCCATAGAGAGATGCGCTTTTAGACTATTTTATTCTTTTTACTTATGGATGAGACTAGATTAGCTAAGGTGCGGATTGTATTGGTAGAGCCAGCAGGCCCGCTGAACGTAGGTTCTGTGGCTCGCGCGATGAAAAATATGGGGTTGCGGCAGTTGGTACTGGTGAATCCGCAATGCGATCGCCTCTCGAAAGAAGCAACGGATATGGCAGTTCATGCCATAGACGTCCTGGAATCGGCTCAGGTAGTCGCGACGATCCCAGAGGCATTACAAGGGTGCGTGAAAGCGATCGCCACCACTACCCGCTCCCGAACGTTAGATACGCCGCTAGAAAATCCCAGAATCGCTTTACCTTGGTTGCTGGAAGAACCGCTGCCATCAGCCTTGCTCTTTGGCCCAGAAGATCGCGGGTTAAGTAATGTGGAATTAAACTATGCTCAGCGATTTGTACGCATTACCACGAATCCGGAGTATCCTTCATTAAATCTGGCTCAAGCAGTTGGGATTTGTTGTTACGAGCTTTACCAAAATTGGTCAGCACTCAGCAGTCAGTCGCAAACTACTGACAATCAACAGTACGGGCATGGCAGTACCGTGCCTCTCCCAACTGAAAACCCACAACTGACCATTGACCCTGCCTCATTAGAAGTTTTGGAGGGGTATTATCAACAGATGGAAGCCGTGTTATTAAAAATGGGTTATCTCTATCCCCACACCGCTGGCAGCCGTATGGAAAAATTCCGGCGTCTGTTCAATCGAGCCAATCCCAGCAAAGCAGAAGTGGCAATGCTCCGAGGCATTTTCAGCCAGATGGACTGGGCGCTACAATTTTTGCCACATTCTGTTGCTAATGAACCAGAACAGCAAGACGCACCATAAAATAAGCAAAAGTTGCTAGGAACGTTAACGTTAACGCTCTTTTGTCCGTTAGCGGTGTTGCGATACGCAAAAGCATTCGTTCCCTGATGCAAGTGATAGACCCTGGAAAAGTAAAGCCAAGGCTTAGCCGGTACAGTGGTTAGTCACTCTTTTTAACAGCTAACAATTAACAATAACCATAGTGGTGGAGGAGTTAGGAGTGACTCAGCAGTCTGAAACTCAGTCAGTTGTGTCAGCGGTATCAGGAGGAAGTACGTTTAAAGATAATGGGCAAAGCCCAAATAGTTCATCCTCACCGAACCAACACAATCGTTCTGACATCCGCGAACGTCGGCGGGAGCAACAAAAAAGACAACCCGCGTCGCGGAATCGACGCGACGCACTCAAAACGACACCCTTGAGCGTGAGCCGTGAAGTAGCTGCGACGCCGCGAGGAAAGAATCAAAGTTCAGCAAGGATGGGTTTCGGTTTGAAAAATGCGCCCCTAGACACAGAACAAAAAAAATCTTCTCCGTCCCTACGTACTCGAAACTCCTCCCGCGCCAGTCTGTCACTGCGACAGGTGCAGTCAAATTCTGCTCCCAATCGTTCCTTAAGATCCACCACGCCAATGAGGGAATCACTCTCTCGATTCGTTTCCGATGTGAATTGGGGAAGGCAAGGGATAGAAGCACCTGCACCCCAAACAAGCCGTCGCGATCGCTCGCGTCAAGGCGGTTCAATCCCCAATCAAAGTCTGCGCGAGGCAGTGCGCCCTTACCCCGTCACGTCACAGGGGAATGTGAGGCGCTTCCAGAAACGCCCTCCTGCCCAGCCAGCTCAGCCCACAGGCACGCATAAAAGCGGGGGAACTTTACCTCAGCGCCGGACGCGATCGCCCGGACGCCCGGTTTCTCCCTGGCTGTACGGTGCGCGTCTGCTCATCTTGGGAGTGGGAATTGGTGCGATCGCGGGAACTGTTTTATCTGCTTGGGACCCGGCAACCCGCCAGCTAGCAGGCGCTGCTAACAAGGATTCCGCCCTCCATCAGCAGTCAGCAGTCGGGGCGATTGGTCAAGCGCCGGGACAAAAATCACCAGCTCAAGCTGACGCGGCGATGGGTACGGCGGCGGGTACTTCCGTTCTGACGCTGAATCAAGAAATCCCAGCGCTGAAAGCACATATACAGGCGCTGGTGACGCAAAATTCCAAATTAAATCCAGGCGTCTTTTTAGTAGAGTTGGAGACGGGTGCCTATCTTGACTTTTCGGGTAGCGAAATCTTCCCAGCTGCTAGCACCATTAAAGTGCCAATTCTCGTCGCCTTTTTCCAAGATGTGGATGCTGGAAAAATTCGTCTGGATGAACCGTTAACGTTAGAGAAAAATCTGATGGGTTCTGGTTCCGGCGATTTGCAGTACAAAAAGCCAGGGACAAAGTACACCGCCCTAGAGGTGGCAACGAAGATGATTGCGATTAGTGACAACACCGCTACCAATATGCTGATTCAGCGTTTGGGCGGTGCTGAGGCGCTGAATCAGCGGTTCCAATCTTGGGGATTGACGTCAACTGTTATCCACAACGCCCTACCGGATTTGGAAGGAACAAACACTACGAGTCCTAAAGAGTTGGCGACGGTGATGGCAATGGTCAATCAAGGCAATGTGGTCTCGGTGCCATCGCGCGATCGCATCTTGCATATCATGCAACAAACGGTGACAGATTCGTTGCTGCCACGGGGACTGGGGAAAGGCGCTAACATCGCCCACAAAACCGGCGACATTGGCTCTCTAATCGCGGACGTTGGCTTGATTGATATGCCCACTGGCAAGCGCTACATTGCCGCTGTGATGGTGCAACGCCCCCACAATGACGCTAAGGCATCAGAGTTGATTCGCCAGATATCTCGTACCGCTTATCAACACTTCAACCAACCGGCGACACCACCCAGTTCGACGGAAGCGCCATCAGGCATCTCTAGCCCAATTCCCAAGCCGATTACGGCGGGAAATCCTACCAGTTTTATTAATTAGCTGAAGTTAGGCAGATTGGTAAAAATAAACTGAATTTGTTGGGAATAGTAATGGGTAATTGATCGCCGGGAATTTTCAACAGTTAGCATTACTTGCAACTGACCACAAATAGGAGGGTAGCCCACCGAACTGTGCTACCCTCCTATTCTTATTACCTTTTTTACATGAAAAACGTAGTTATGTTTAATTAGGTTTATTAGGGGGAGATAAAAGAGCGATCGCTCTGAAGAATTACCACTTTTTCACCGGACACTGTTCTTAATTTATCTGTGTCGCTCTAACCGCTCAATTACAATATCTTTCGCTATCATATAAAGGATTAATAAAAATCAAAGAAATTGCCCAAATTGTAAAATTGGATTTAAACGCCAACCTTGCAAAAATAAAATTAGCCCGAAAATTAGCAGCAAACTTCTTATAATTGCAGATACAAATTTATCTAATTTTAAAACTGAGGCACTCAAGTTATTTCTTCATCCGGATGCTGCACCTTTAATTAAACTTAGATAGATTATAGCCAGAATAATATATATCATCCCTAAAATTGATGCTGAATTTAAACCAAAATTTATCCTTTCATTAACTCCTTTCCGATTTTAAATAAAATCAATATAAATATCTTTGATAATTATGCAAATAATGACCCCTGTTAAAAGAAATTGTACAAACTGAAGGATTGGGTCTAAACGCCAACCTTGAGAAAATAAAATAAAGCTACACGAGAACATTATTTTTGGTAAAATTACGATTTGAACAACCTAAAAAATTAGGAACAAAGCACTCGTCTGCCTTGAACGTTTAATCATTAGAATCATAGCCATTATCGGGTAAATTAAACCGATAATCCAATACACTAAACCGATTAACGAGGCTAAATTTAAACCGTAGTTAACCATTAAGCACACTCCTTCTTAAGAAAGAGCTAAAATAAACTACGTCAGATTTGGCTGAAGCTTAATATATCTTATTGCTAAAAATAGCCACTAGAAGTAATCCTATTTGAGCTGTAGATGCTAGCCCTTGAGATCCCCGACTTCTTTCTCGAAGTCGGGGATCTCTTATTCACGAATCATTTAGGATTGCTATAGAAGCGATCGCATCTACATACGAATGATGAATAATTCCGAAACAAAATCCTGGGAAGAAGTCCGCATCGCCTTCAAAAAAATCTGGGGATATGATGATTTTCGACCTCCACAAGGAGAAATTATTCGCACCTTGTTGCAAAAGCAAGATGCCCTAATTGTGATGCCAACGGGCGGGGGAAAGTCGATTTGTTTTCAACTCCCGGCGCTTCTGCAAACGGGACTAACGTTAGTGATTTCGCCCTTGGTAGCGCTAATGGAAAATCAAGTGCAGGAATTGCGCGATCGCAAGTTACCCGCTGCCTTGTTGCATAGCGAAGTGCCGACTCACCAGCGACGGCAAACGCTGCAAACTCTCGAACATTTGAGATTATTGTACTTATCCCCAGAAACGCTGCTGAGTGCCCAAGTTTGGGAAAAGTTGTGTCAACCAAAACTAAAAATTAACGGCTTAATTCTCGATGAAGCGCATTGCTTAGTGCAGTGGGGAGAGACATTTCGACCAACTTATCGACGACTGGGAGCGGTGCGACCGGCGCTGCTAAAATTAAAGCCAGCTGGGACTAAAATCGCGATCGCTGCTTTCACTGCCACTGCCGATCCCGCAGCGCAGCAAACCATCCAACAAGTCTTACAACTCCAACAGCCAGCGGTTTTTAAAAATAGCCCCTATCGGCAAAATCTACACCTGAAAGTGCAAACCATTTGGACACCTAGAGGACGCCGCCAAGGGTTATTCAAGTTTATTCAGGAAAGACCCAAACAAGCAGGGTTAGTCTACGTCCGCACCAGGCGAGATAGCGAAGAATTAACTCAGTTACTAAGCGATCGCGGTTGTGCAACAGCAGCTTATCACGCGGGGCTGAGTCCAGAGGAACGCCGCTCAATTGAAGCAAGCTGGCTGAGTGATGAAATGCCTTTTGTCGTGTGTACCTGCGCCTTCGGGATGGGGATTAACAAAAGCAATGTTAGGTGGGTTGTTCATTTTCACTCGCCTTTACTACTTTCCGAGTACGTGCAGGAAGTAGGGAGAGCTGGACGAGATGGTAAATTATCTGAAGCTTTAACCTTGGTGAGCGAACGGACGGGGTGGCTGAACCCGGAGGATAAGCAAAGACGGGAATTTTTTGCGGGAAAGATGCGATCGCAATATCAAGAAGCTCAGCAACTCGCATCCAAACTCCCACCAAAAGGGGAAGTAACCGCCGTAACCAAACAGTTTCGAGACGGTGCTATAGCGCTTGCTCTCCTCCACAGTGCTGGACAATTGGAGTGGCAAGATCCCTTCAATTATGTTCGGCGTTCGGTTGGAAAATCTCGCTCTTTTGGGGAACTCAGTAGCCAGCAGCAGCAAGTTCAGTCCCAGATGGCTCAATACCTGAACACACGACAGTGCCGTTGGCAGTTTTTGTTACAGGCTTTTGGCTTCACCCAAGAGGCAGCTGGCTGGCGATGCGGACACTGCGATAATTGCGCTCGAAGCTAATCTTCGGAGTCTGTATCAGTTGTTAACCCGCTGCGAGCAACGTTGAAGATGAAGTAGGTTTTCACTTCGGAATTGAGTCATGTTTATTCAAACTCATCGTCTGCTGCTGCGGGAATTTACGGAAGCCGACTGGTCTGCCGTTTTAGCTTATCAATCCACGCCAGCATATCAACGCTTTTATCCAGAGGTCGGGCGCACTGAGGCAGACGCTCGCGCCTTCGTTAATCGCTTCCTCCGGTGGCAGCAGGAAACGCCCCGATGGAGGTATCAATGGGCAGTCGTCCGGAGACAGGACGGACTGATTGGTAATTGCGGTATTCGCAAAAGCGATCGCGATGCCTCAGAAGCAGAAATTGGGTGTGAATTGGCTCCCGAACACTGGGGGCGAAATTATCCGGTTGAAATGAGTCGTCCGCTACTGCAATTTGGCTTTACAGAACTTGGACTGCATCGCATTTATGCACGCTGTATCGCTGAGAATAGAGGGGCGGTGTCATTGGCGCAGAAGCTTGGGATGACCCAAGAAGGTCGCTTGCGAGAGAATGTCAGCATCCGGGGACGGTGGCATGACACGCTCGTATACGGCATCTTGAAGCAGGAATGGGAGGCGATGGTTGAATAACACCGGAACACGGACTAAGTTAAACTTCTTGAGGCAAAAGTCTTTTCTTTCTTCTTCATGGCTAGAGCCAAGGGCTTGAAACCCTGTCTGCTGAAGATGCCAACTTCTTTTTTACTGAGTCCTCAGTCCTCACTCCTCAGTCCTCACTCCTCACTCCTCAGTCCTCAGTCCTCAGCCCTCAGTCCTCACTCCTCAGTCCTCACTCCTCACTCCTCAGTCCTCACTCCTCACTCCTCACTCCTCAGTCCTCACTCCTCACTCCTCAGTCCTCACTCCTCACTCCTCAGTCCTCACTCCTCACTCCTCAGTCCTCACTCCTCACTCCTCACTCCTCACTCCTCACTCCTGAAGACTTTTTCGCTCAAAAGGCAAAAGGCAAAAGTAAATATTTTTACTTTTGCCTTTTATAGACCCTAGACTTTAGTTGAGCGACGACGAGAGGGCTTATTCTCTCGCCTCTCCCGATCTTGGCGACGGCGATCGCGCCATTCTATCAGCGTCAGATAGATAATGCCCCCAGAAACCACCATTAACAGGGCGAAGGTAGAAAAAGCCAGAACAGTCAGAACAGAAGTTTCCACAATGCTTTTAGAAGCCGTTACGACCCCAAATGACCATTGAAATCGACCAAGTAAACAAAACCAAAACTGAAACCCAACCGAGACTCAAAATATCCATAGTTGTATGTAAAGATAAGTGCCCAATAATCACTCCAGCGCCTATCATAATTCAATTTGAGGCATCTATGGCAGACCTCGGCGAATGACGAGGTCGCCAAAAAAACCTTTAACTGAACTAGGAGCGATTTTCACAGGATATTGCACGAGATGGTTGATCGGCTTGAGCGAATAGAATCTATCAAGGCAGGAACTGTTGCTGCTTTGTCTTTTTTCCTGGGTTATGGCATTGCTACCCTGAGCAATATTCTCGTGCTGTCGGAGCAGTTTGAGACACTCGCCAATCTGAAAGTCACGAATGGCGTTCACTTTCTAGTGAGTATGGCGATCGCTCTTTTGAGCGGCTTTCTGTTTGGCGTCACCTACCGCTATATTATTCGGGAAGACCCTAACCCACACCTCAGGACTGGCGCAGTGTTTGCCTTTGGGTTGGTGCGGGGATTAGGGCAAGTGGAGGCTGGGTTAAATTTCCCCGATGCCTTCTGGTCGTTTGGGATTCTAGGAGGAGAGAGTATTTTGCTATTTGCGATCGCTCGTCTCCTCCTCGACTGGACAATTCAGCTAGGCTGGGTAAAACCGTTTAAGTCAAGCTAAATTCCGCAAACTCTGGTTGCCCATACATCATATTTCGGTCAACCGCTGAGAGGATTTTCTGGTTCGCAGCATCAGAATTAAGACACTGGCAAGTCAACTGCGCGACATCCGCGCGATGAATCGTCCCCGCAACTCGCGGATCTTCCGTCAAAACGCCATTGCCAGTTGCTGGTTCAGCCTTCAATCCGCCGGGGCGGATAATAGTGTAAGTCAGTCCGCTGTCAATCAGATACTTCTCGGCTTTCTCCTTTTCAATTAACACTGGCTTCAGCGTTTCTAAAGCTTGTGGAGGGATAGCCCCGACACTATCTCCACTTCCAATCGAAGAAATGAGGATAAACTTTTTTACCCCTGCTTTCACAGCAGCGTCAATAAGATTTTTGTTC
Source organism: Coleofasciculus sp. FACHB-542 (assembly GCF_014695825.1). Lineage (NCBI taxonomy): Bacteria > Bacillati > Cyanobacteriota > Cyanophyceae > Coleofasciculales > Coleofasciculaceae > Coleofasciculus > Coleofasciculus sp. FACHB-542. The sequence continues at coordinate 110,620 of NZ_JACJPB010000028.1, forward strand.
CCCAAAAAATCAGCTCTTTCGCCGTCTTTGGGTAAACCGCCGATGGTGCTAATCGCAGCATGAATCGGTTCATCTCCTAAGATTGCCTGCTCAACTTCGGCAACATTTAAAGCGTCTCCCATCACTCCTTTAATTCCCATCGCTTCTAATTCGGCAGCAGATGCTTGCGATCGCAGTAGTGCCTTTACCTTCTGATTTTGCTTGGTTAAATAGTTAGCAATTTCTCGACCAACGCCCCGACTGGCACCCGCTAGAAAAATATAGGATTCACTTGTCATCTTAAATTTCTTACTGTCCTAACTTGATATTTCATATTTTGCCGTAATTCGAGCGAAGAAAAAATGTAAAATTCCCAAAGCTATTCTTCAATTTTGCATTTTTAATTTTTAATTTTTAATCTTCTCCTTGCCACCATCACCAGCCAAGATTGAGCTTCACAGGGCAATCCTGGGGGACGATAGTAGTGGTGGAGAATCTCAAAATCAGCTTGTTCTAGACAGGGTGCTAAAATTTCATATTCCCACCCGGAAACAAAGCGATAGCCGGTTGGACGAACGCTATAGCCTTCGCTATCTCCACGACAAATAGAAATAATAATTGCACCGCCAGGAACCAGCGCTTGATGCAAATCCTTCAGCACTTTCACCATTTGGGCATGAGGAACGTGAAGTAGCGATGCATTCGCAAAAACCCCATCAAAGGTTTCTGGCGGCAGATCGAGATTAAAAAACGACTGCTGCCAAACCTCACAATCGGTAGCCTGTCGTGCCATTTCCACAAATGCAGGCGTTGCATCCAAGCCAATCGCAGTATGCCCTTGACGTTTGAATGCCAGCAAATCTCGTCCGGGACCGCAGCCTAGATCGAGGATTTTACCCGGATTTTTAGGCATCGCTGCTACTAAGGCATCACGATTTTGGGAAACATCGTGATCCCAAGTACCTTCCCGAAAAGATTCCGCCGTCGCTTGGTACTCCGCAATTGTCAGTTGCTCGTGTTCCTGCATCATTCGCCTTTCTCAAACCTACTAGAATCTTACTATTCTCTATTTCCTCGTATTCTCTGTACCTCTGTGGTTTAAATTATGTTTCCTGGAGAAGTATTCGCTAACACCGCCGATTTTGACACTGGGATTCGCCATCTGTTGCCACGCTATGACGATATGCTGGATGCGATAGCGATAGCGCTGACTCGTCAGTTCGCTCTCTGTCTATCTCCTACAACCAAAACCATTCTGGAACTCGGCTGCGGCACCGGCGAACTCAGTTTAAAAATCCTCAACCGCTGTCCTGATGCCCACCTGGTTGCTGTAGATTACTCTCCTCGGATGATTCAGTTTGCACAAAAGAAAATCCACGCAGCAGGCTATGCAGACAGGTGGACGGGAATTGAAGCCGACTTCGGAGATTGGGCGAATCATGCGCTGGAGGTGGGAGAAAGCTTTGATGCCTGTGTCTCATCCTTGGCAATTCACCATCTCACCGACGAAATGAAGTTGAAATTATTTCAGCGGACTCGTGAAAGCCTCAACCCAGGCGGCGTCTTTTGGAACGCAGATCCCATCCTGCCGGAATCACCAGTGATGCAGGAAATTTACCAAACGGCGCGGGAAGAATGGACATTGCAGCAAGGAACAACGCTGGCGGAAATTCGCAACAAAATTGGTAAGAGCAATCCTCAAGGTTACTCTAGTCAAGATCAATTAGCGACTCTAACCTCCCACTTAGAAATGCTGACAAATTCTGGGTTTACTACAGTGGCTATTCCTTGGAAATATTACGGTTTAGCCGTATTTGGCGGCTTTGTAAGATAAAATTTTAACCCCAATGTATGGTTAGGAATCCTTATCTAACCCTGTCGAGGTGAGAGAAAAATCTGGTAAATCATGCCAATTTGGCAGTATTTTACCTTCGCGTCTTCGTGGTTTAAAAAACAATTTTAGAACTACGAAGACACAAAGCACGCGAAGAAACCCCTCGTCTGTCAACTGGCACATTGAGTGCGGTAACAATCCCAATCCTACTGCTGTAATGCTTGAGTGCCTTTCTCTGCCAAAATTGCTGAGGATAGGGCTGAACGCTTACTTAAGGAAAATAGGTAAGGAAATCTTATCTTTTTTGTTAGCTCATATAACAGGATTGGTAATATCAGACTAAAAATAGTTACTAGAATGATATGTAAAACCACATGATTGATGTGAAGACCTTTTTGGAGGAATATTCGAGTCGCTCCCATTGCTAACATATGAGCTAAATAAATGGGCATCGATAAAAAACCTAGGTAGCGAATAATATCTAATTTTTTTGTTTCTGCCAAGTAGAAAGATATGGCTAGAGTAAATATGATTCCTCCAGATGCCATAAAAAATCTAGTTCCTGGTTGTTCGCTTAAACCAAATTGTAAAAGGGTCATTTGAAAAATGACAAATATCAGCGCGATCGCGCCAATTTGCTGTTTATTCAATTTATACAAGTTACTCGGAATATTTCTCAAGTCATTCTGCAACCAGCGTGCCACAATTGCCCCAATGACGAAAAACACAAACATACTCATGAATTTAGTCAGAATTTCGCTAGGCGCATAGGGATTCAGCAAGTAACTTAAAATAGAGAAAGAAAGCAATATATATAGGTTGATAAATTTTTGAGCGATCGCAAAGACTACATAAGACGCAAATAGAACATATAAAAACCAAAGAGTAATTAAAGGAATGGGATTAAAAGCAAGGTAAAATGGTAAATCTTTAAACTGCAACTTGATGGGATTATTCGTATAGGTTGACATCAAAACCAAAATACTACCTTGGATAACAGACCAAAGTAAGTAGGGATATACAATTGTATTGAATTTATCCCCCCAGAATTTCTTCTTACCCTTCAATAAGCTTTTTTCTACAAATAAACCGGAAAGAAAAAAGAAAAGTGGCATATGAAAGCTGGAAATAAAATTAAAAGAGTAATCATGAAATAAATCATGCATTCCCATTCCAGCATTTTTGAGGTTTGTTAAAACATGGACATAGACAACTAAAATGATGCCGATGCCTTTAGCATAATCAATCCAGTCAAGTCTACTGCTAGATAACTGTTCAGACTTGGTTAGCGAAGTTTGTACTGGGACAGGCTTCATAATCTTGGTAGTTCCCCTTAATTGCAGTGCTGCATGATTAATGGAACCAGCGATGCCTGTTTTATCCAGTGAAGGATCTAGCTTCCGTAAAGACTACAGAAATCCGATATTTCCGTTGTCATGCTACGTGCAACTTCTTTGCAAGTTCCGCAGCGAGTCAGACGAAAAAAATCAACCCTCAGCTAGATTCGGGCAGACACACCTTCAGTTAGCAGCACTTCTAAACTACTATCTTCATCTGGACAGTAGAGCGAGGTCAGCCCTAAGATAGATTTTTTTGTGAAGAAAGTATGTTGTCTATACCGGAGAATGATTTAATAAGCACTCCCAGCCAGTACCCTCGTATCCAAAATGGAAGCTTTCGGGATGCAGAATTTCGGCTAAGATTTCCAGGGAATCTACCAAACGGGGGCCGGGACGGTTGAAGTAGGCGTTGCCATCGGTGATGTAAACCCTGCCGGTTTGTACCGCTTGTAAGCTTTGCCATTCGGGACGTTGAAGCAGCGGCATTGCCTCAGCGCGAGTACGGTTTAAATCGAAGCCACAGGGCATGAAGATAATGGCAGTCGGGTTAGAGGTTGCGATCGCTTCCCACTTCAACCAAGGAGAATGTTCGCCCTCAACACCGAACAGAGATTGACCTCCAGCCATTTTGACTAATTCAGGAATCCAATTTCCTGCTGCCATTAGAGGATCGATCCACTCGATACAGGCAACCGTAGGACGGGCGCTGTCAGGAAGTGCTTGCGTCTTTTGCACGCAAGCGTCGATGCGAGACTGTAAACCAGCTAGCACAGGTGGCGCTGCGACACCCAAGGCATTAGCGACTCGTTGAATATCTGCCCAGACATCGCTTAAAAAATTAGGCTGTAAGGAAATAATCTGTGGCTGAGAGTGCGTAAGCGTAGCAACTGCTTGCTCGACTTCACCGAGGCTAACGGCGCAGACTTCACACTGAGCTTGAGTCAAAATGTGGGTGGGTTGCAGCTGTTCGAGAACGTCGGTTTTGACTTGGTAAACACTCAGAGCAGATTGCAACAAATCTGTAACGCGATCGTGAATTTCCGGACTGGTGCCTTCGGGGTTAAATTTGGGCTGGGTGCAGACGGGCAAATTTTGGATTTCTGGCGGATAGTCGCATTCATGCGATCGCCCGACAATCGCCTGAGTTAGCCCCAAGATCGCTAAAATTTCCGTAGCGCTGGGAATCAGAGAGACAATTTTTAGGTTTGAATGAGTCACTTTTCCAACTCCTTTAGCAGCCTCGATCGAGAACTCATCATCAATTCTTGCTATCAAACAGTTCCAGGATGGCGCTGACGCCGTTAAAGAAAACAGCTCCTTTGGTTAGGGCTAAACCACGAATATGCCTCAATCTCATTCTCGTCTACTTTCTTTCCTGCAAATCGCGTCTCCAGCTGCGATCGCGATCGCGTTTCCACTTGGCTGTTTGGTGATGCTCGATTGGCTGTTCGAGCTTCCTTTCCTCAAGAATGTATTTCCACAGCACTGCCACAGCGACATCGGACTGGCAATTCTTGGAGTGATGAACGCGGTGGTTTTTGGCATCCTGGTTTGGTGGAATGATAAAGCATTAAAAACCATAGACTCCCAACGGCAACAAGCAGAAGAAGAACTGCGCCAACTCAATGCAGAACTAGAGGAGCGAGTCGAGCAGAGTACGGCACAATTGAGGCAAGCCAACGAACAATTGGCAAGCGAAATCGCCGAACGCAAGCAAGCAGAGGTGACACTCTCTCACCGCCAGCAGGAATTCAAAGCCGTGCTTGAAAATGCGCCCGATGCGATGATGCGTCTTGACAGACAAATGCGTTATGTATATGTCAATTCATTTGTCGAGCGGAGCACGGCAATGCCCGCGCAGGCATTCATCGGCAAGACTCCTGAAGAAGCTGGCTCACCCAAAGAGTTGTGCCAGCTTTGGGAAGATACCCTGCGGATGGTTTTTGAAACAGGTCAAGAACAAGCGATTGAATTCCAGACTGTCACGGTAAACGGATTCCGCAACTTTCAATCGCGTGTGGTTCCGGAGTTTAACCAGCAAGGTGAAATCGAAACTGCCTTGGTTGTGAGCCGCGACATCAGCGATCTCAAACGCGCCGAGGCAGCTCTCCAAAAAGAACGAGAATTCTTAAACGTATTGCTAGATAACATAGAAGCCGGAATCGTTGCTTGTGATGCCAATGGTGTTCTGACTCTGTTTAATCAGGCTTCACGAGCATTTCATGGCTTGCCAGAACAACCGCTTGCTGCGGAGCAGTGGGCAGAATACTACGATTTATATCTGCCCGACGGCAAAACGCCCATGAAGCGGGAAGATATCCCGCTTTTTCGAGCGTTACAAGAGGAGCATATCCGCGATGTAGAAATGGTGATCGCCCCAAAATCAGGCAAAGTTCGCACCTTATTAGCTAGCGGGCAGGCATTTTTTGATTTGCAGGGAACCAAGCTGGGTGCTGTTGTTGCCATGCACGATATCACCGAGCGCAAACGAGCCGAGGAGGCACTGCGAGAAAGCGAGGAACGGCTACAGGCAATCGTGGATAATTCCACAGCGCTGATTTATCTAACGGATATTCAGCACAGAATCCTGCTGATCAACAACAGGTTTGAAGATTTGTTTCACATCAATAGAGAGCAGCTCCTCGGTAAAAGCCTGTACGATATCTGGCCGTTTGCGATCGCCGATGCCTTTGTCAAGAATAACCAAAAGGTACTCGCAGCCCAAATTCCGATAGAAATTGAAGAAGTTGCCCCTCACGACGATGAGTTACACACCTACATTTCAATCAAGTTTCCCCTTTATGACGCTAGTGGCGTTGTTTATGCCGTTTGTGGAATTTCCACCGACATCACCGAACGCAAGCAGATAGAGGAACACATTCGCACCCTGAACGCCGATCTTGAGGAGCGAGTGAACGAGCGGACAGCAGAGCTAAGGCTGATCAACCAAGCATTGCAAAGTGAAATCAGCGAGCGTCAGCGGGCAGAAGAAGAACGCGCCCAACTCTTGCTCCGCGAACAGGAAGCTCGTGAATTAGCCGAAGCAAGCGAACAGCGCTATCGCTTTCTTGCTGAATCCATCCCGCAGATAGTCTGGACTGTAGACTCAGATAGTGATTTCGATTACGTCAATCAGCGCTGGGTTGATTACAGCGGATTAACCCTCTCACAAAGCCAGGGTGACGGATGGTTCTCTGTCCTACATCCGGACGATCGGCTGGTGTCGATAGAGCGGTGCCATCAATCTGCGGAGGCGGGCGAGAGTTACGAAATCGAAAATCGCTTCAAACGGGCTGCGGACGGACAATATCGCTGGCACCTAACTCGCGCAGTGCCGATGAAAGATCCTACCGGACGAATCGTTAAGTGGTTCGGCACCTGCACAGACATCGACGACCAGAAACATACGGCGGAGGCGCTGCGAGAAAGCGAGGCGCGGTTGCAGGCGATTCTAGATAACATTCCGGCAGTTATCTACCTCAAGGACACTGAGGGCAAGTTTATTTTTATTAATCACCAGTTTGAAATTCTTTTTCATATTGATGGAGAAAAGGTTAAAAGCAAGACTGATTACGATCTCTTCCCCAAAGAAATGGCGGATGTATTTCGGGCGAACGATCGAAAGGTACTCGAAGCCAGAACTGCTGTGGAGTGGGAAGAAGTTGTGCCTCAAGATGACGGACTACACACGTACATTTCGACTAAGTTTCCCCTGTGCGACGCGGCTGGAGTTCCTTATGGAGTTTGCGGCATCTCCACCGACATCACCAAACGCAAACGAGCCGAGGAGGCATTACAAGAAAGCGAAGCTCGGTTTAGGCGCGTCGTTGAATCCAACATGATTGGGATTCTCTTCTGGGATGTGTCAGGTAACGTTACAGAAGCCAACAACGCCTTCTTAGAGATGGTCGGGTACACGCGGGAGGATCTGCTTTTAGGGAAAGTGGATTGGAAAAAGATGACTCCTGTGGAATATAACTATCTCGATGAAAAGGGCATCCAGGAGCTAGCCGTGACTGGGATTTGTAGCCCCTTCGAGAAGGAATATCTTCGTAAAGATGGCAGCCGTATCCCTATTTTGATCGGCGGTGCGACCCTGGAAGGACATCAAGATAAAGGTGTGTGCTTTGTCATTGACATCACTGAGCGTAAGCGGATGGAGGAGGCTCTCTTCAAACAAGCACAGGAACTCGCTCGTTCTAATGCGGAACTGGAACAATTCGCTTATGTAGCTTCCCATGACTTGCAGGAACCGCTGCGAATGGTTGCCAGCTACACCCAGCTTCTGTCTCGGCGCTACAAAGGGAGACTGGATGAGGACGCCGACGATTTTATTGATTTTGCCGTCGATGGTGCGAACCGGATGCAACGGCTGATTCAAGATTTGTTGGAGTATTCGCGCCTGGGAACGCGAAGTCGGGAATTTGAGATGGTGGATTGCGATCGCTCTTTTGAGGAAGCGATCGCCAATCTGCAAATTGCGATCGCCGAAAATAATGCCACCATTACCCGCGATCCCCTACCCTCGGTGAGGGGGGATGCGACTCAAATCGGGCAGCTGTTACAGAACTTAATTGGGAATGGAATCAAGTTTCGTAAAGATGCCCCCCCCCAGGTTCACGTTTCCGCTCAAACAAGCGAAAATGAATGGGTCTTCTCAGTCCGCGATAACGGTATTGGGATTGCCCCAGCTCATCAAGCACGAATTTTTGTCATTTTTCAACGTTTGCACGCACGCGAAACCTATCCTGGTAACGGAATTGGTTTAGCTATCTGCAAAAAAATCGTCGATCGACACGGTGGGCGGATCTGGGTGGATTCTGAATGGGGACAGGGAAGTGTATTCTACTTTACAATTCCCAGAACAGGAGAGAACCCAAGGTGAATCTGGGTAATAGACCCGTAGAAATCCTGCTAGTTGAAGACAATGAGGGTGATATTCGGCTCACCCAAGAAGCATTTAGAGACAGTCAGGTTGGGAATCACCTGAATGTTGTCCGGGATGGTGTTGAAGCGATCGCTTTCCTCAAAAGAGAAGAAAAGTATGCCAATGCCGTTCGTCCCGATATTATCCTCCTTGACCTCAATTTACCGAAGCGCAACGGTATTGAAGTGTTGGCAGAAATTAAGCAGGATGACCAGCTTAAAAGGATTCCTGTCATTGTTCTGACCTCCTCCCAAGCCGAACCAGATATTCTCAGCAGCTACGATTTACATGCCAACTGTTTCATCAGTAAGCCGATTGACCTAGATCGGTTCCTGCGGGTGGTGCAGTCAATCGAGGACTTCTGGCTCACCATCGTCAAACTCCCCCCAGAATAGAAAAAGCGAACCAAAAAATATTTTTCGGATCACTTTAAATTTCTCCTAGATTGGGCTTACAATGATAGTTTTGGTTAAAGTCTGAAGGGTACACAAGAGGAAGCTATATGTCCCGATATCGAGGCCCACGCCTCAGAATTGTGCGTCGCTTGGGCGATCTGCCCGGTTTAACTCGCAAATCAGCCCGCCGTGCATATCCACCAGGACAGCATGGTCAAGCCCGGAAGAAGCGCTCAGAGTATGCTGTCCGCCTAGAGGAAAAGCAGAAACTCCGCTTCAATTATGGCTTAAGTGAAAAGCAGCTGCTGCGTTACGTGCGGAAGGCACGTCGCGCCACGGGTTCCACGGGTCAAGCACTGCTGCAACTGTTGGAAATGCGTCTGGATAACACCGTTTTCCGGATGGGGATGGCTCCCACGATTCCTGGGGCGCGTCAGCTAGTCAATCACGGTCATGTGTTGGTGAATGGTCGTGCGGTGAATATTCCCAGCTATCAGTGCCGTCCGGGAGAGGTCATCAGTGTCCGCGATAAGGAAGGATCTCGCCGGTTAGTGCAACAGAACCTGGAATATCCAGGTTTGGCAAATATGCCCAGCCATCTAGAGTTTGACAAAACCAAGATGACTGGCAGAGTCAACGGCGTGATTGAGCGCGAATGGATCGCGCTGCAAATCAACGAACTGCTGGTGGTTGAGTACTACTCACGCCAAGCTTAAGATAGTTTTGAGTTTTGAGTTTTGAATAATTCAGGACTCATTCAAAACTCAAAATTATTTTTTAGCCCCCAATTTGCGACATGGTGCGGCTATACGCACCAGTCGTGCCAGCATCTCTCTGCTTATAGTTAATCTCTGGTTTCATTAACAGCAATTGCTGCACTTGATTGCGGAGTTCGGCTGTATTAACACCGGCGCGGAGGGCGGTTTTTAGGTCAATTTGACCCGTCTCATTCAGCAGACAGGGACGCAACCAGCCATCCGCAGATAGACGCATCCGGTTACAGCGATCGCAAAAACACTCGGACATCTGACTAATAAATCCTAGCGTCCCTTTGGCTCCGGGAATCTGGAAGACATCGGCGGGACCGTTACCCCGAACAAAAGATTCTGTCAAGCCAAAGATGTCGTGGATGCGTTGGCGCAAATCGGCGGATGCCACCCAACCATTTCCGACAAATAATTGATCGTTGCCAATTGGCATAAACTCAATAAACCGGACGTGCCATTGCCGGTCAATTGTTAACGCAGCCAGATCCAGCACTTCTTGGTCGTTCACGCCGGGAATGACCACCACATTCAGCTTCAGGGGATCGAACCCGACGCGATGGGCGGCTTGAATTCCGTCCCAAACTTTCTGCCACTGAGAACGACCGCGATTGCCGATAATTTTGTCAAAGGTTTCGGAATTGAGCGAATCCAGACTGATATTCAGGCGTCGCAACCCGGCGTCGTAGAGTTGTTGGGCGATTGGGGCGAGTAAAAACCCGTTGGTAGTCATTGAGAGGTCTTGCGTTTCCGGCAGGGACGCGATCGCCTCCACCAACTCCACCACCCGCGGACGCAGTAGCGGTTCGCCCCCAGTTAGACGAAATCGAGTAAATCCTACCGGGATAAATACCTCTTCGATCAGGGTGAGCAATTCTTCATCAGTTAACAGCTGTTGCTGCAAAATGTAGTCAAGCTCAGCACCCTCCGGCATACAGTACTGACACCGGAAATTGCAGCGGTCAATTAAGCTAATCCGAAGGTAGTCTACCTGATTCATGTTTTTTTGGGGTTGATGAGAACACCAACCCCTAACCCCTACCCTTATTCTGATCCATTTGTCAGTGGATCTACAGTAATTGGGGCCCGAAGCGGTACAAGTTGCAGTTTCGGCGAAATGAGCGATCGCCAAACCTTCCGAATCGGATGACTGCGATGCTCCTTGACAAAGACTAAAGGCAGGATAGCCACAAGTCGTAAAACAGCAGACAGAGCAAACACGGTTGGCAAGCCACCGAAATTGTCCAACTCAGCCAGAAATCCCCCGACAGTCGTTCCCAGTGCGCCACTGACACCCGCAACCGCCGCAGCGATCGCAAAGTAAGCAGATTGATGGCGTCCTGCTGCCACAGCCATTTGCAAATTGTTGGTACACAAGTCAATCGCTGCCCAGGTGCCACCCATGAACAGGTGTAAAAGCGGGAACCAAACCCAAACCGAAACTGGGTCAGCTCCCAGCCCCAGCCAGAGTAAAGGTGTCAGTGCTGCCAACACCCCCACAAATACCAGAAGTGGACGATTCCCAATTCGGTCTGCCAGCTTCCCCCATACCACCATCATTACCAAGGTAGCCGCCGCCGTTAAGCTGCTATAGAGCGTTACCCAGCTGACATCGATATTCAGGTTGTCCAGCAGATAGAGACCGAAGAAAGGAGTGCAGATATTAACCGCAAATGCCCAAAAGCTAAAGTAAAGCAGAAACCTGACAAAATTGCCATTTTTGAGCAGAGCGATCGCAGTTCCCCAACGCTCAGTTTCCCCTGCCTCATCAGCAGTGCCGTGCTGCGTCTGGGGATTCACATCCACCATGAAAAACTGACAGCCCAAACTAATTAACCCAATGATGACTCCCAAGAACAAGACCACACCGTATCCCTGAAGCGGCCCGCCAGGCCAAACCGACACGGCTAGACCGAGCAGCGGTACGGAGAGCAGAGTGGTCAAGCTGATAGCACTGTTGCGAAAGCCAAAATATCGCCCCCGCAACTGTTCCGGAACCAACGCCGCCATCCAGCTGAGCCAGTTAGCACTGCCCAAGCTGCCAATGATATTGGTTGCCAAGACGATTGCTAATGTCCAGCTGACCAGGTTGGGCGAATTCGTTGGGTGCCAGCAACTCCAACCAATTCCCGCCACTAAAATTAGCCACAGCAGCCGCGACGGGCCGTAGATCCAGACATTAAACCAGTGGCGACTGATGGTTCGTTCTGACAGATACGCTCCCAGTGGTTGCAGCAAATTCACCAGCATGGGGACGGACGACAACATTCCAATCTCCATTGGGCTTGCACCTAATTGGAGTAAGAAATTACTGAGCAGGACGCCGCCGGTAATGCCGCCAAACACGACAGCAAAGACAGCATCCCAAGTAGACGCTTTTAGGCTAGACCGAATTACCTGTTTGGAAAGTTTGGAAGGTGAATTGGAAGAAACTACCAGCGGGGAAGCGGCGGGAGTTTCTAAAACCTCCAAAGCTGGAAGAGATACGGTTTCAGCTGGGACTTGCAACGGTAAACTCCTCGACTGGTTTAGATAGGCTGGAATAGGGAACCACTGACTTTGTCTCTATTAAAGAACCCTCTTGCCGACAGCACGGACGACAGCCTTGTCTGTCTTGGCTCGAAGATGGACGTTTTAGAAGGATAGACTGAGAATTCTAGGTTGGGCAGCTTCCCGCAGTCAGATAACTTTCTCAATCCTTTGAAACAAACATTCAAAATAATTAAATCTCTCTGCCGCTAGTTAATAAATGGTAGCAATTGTGTATCAGACCAGTGGACGTAAAACCAATACATCTTCACTTAACCTTTCCCCTAGAAAAGGCTGATTTCGTGGTTTCCCCTGGCCTTGTAAGGAAGGATTCAGGGGTTAGATTTGTCTGAGTGGAGGAAAAATTGAGCGCCAAACTTTTCTCCCTTAAACATCCCTTTCCCACTTTTTCTACCCAAAGACGGACTGGCGAGTAACAGCACTTGAAATCTCGGTTCTCTTCGTCAGAGTAGAGTCGCTGCCTCTTCTAGGGTTCCCAAGAAACCTCAGTGAATATCTACAAGCCGGTTAATGAGTTGCTCGAACTGCCATTGTCCAAAGCCTTTTCTTTCAGAAAACGGCGATTTCAGTAGTCTTTTGAGAATTTGTAACCAGTATCATCTCTATATCAGGGCGCAGGAGAACCGATTTAAACCGCCAAGACATCGTTGGTACCCTTTAGGGGTGCCTAACCAAAAATCATCGCATCTGCCAAAAGAGAGGGGAGCTGAAGTGCATGGCAAACAAGCAACAGCGAGCTTTACTCAAGCAAGGAGTAGAAGCTTGGAATAAGTGGCGTAAATTGAGTCCGGGAATCCCGCCAAATTTAATTGGAGCCGATTTACGCCAGGAAGATTTGGGTGGAGTTAACCTGGCGGGGGCGTCTCTGTGCAGTGCTGACCTGAGTGGAGCCAATCTGATGCAGGCATCTCTGCATCGAACAGACCTTCGGGGTGCGGATTTGAGGGGAGCATCCCTGAGTAAAGCGGACTTGTCAGAGGCAGATATCACTGAAGCTAATCTCAGCGAAGCCTACCTCTTTGAGGCGAACCTGAGCCGAGTAAACCTTGAAGGTGCAGATATGCACTGGGTCTACCTGGGTAAAGCTGATTTGTCTGGGGCGAATTTGGTTGGGGCGAACCTTAGAGAGGTAGATATGCGGGGAGCCAATCTAATCGGGGCGAACCTCCGCGAGGCGGATTTGTTTAAAGCGAATCTAATTGGGGCGGATTTACAAGGAGCCGATCTGCGCGGGACGAATTTGGGTGAGGCTAACTTAATGGGGGCAAGGTTGCTCAAGACTAACTTTGAGAATGCAAACCTAGAGGGTTGTTTAGTTTATGGGATTTCGTCTTGGGGGTTAAAGTTGGAAGGAGCCAACCAGTCAAATTTGGTGATTACTCCGCCAGATTATCCAGCGATCGCACTGGATAATCTGGAAGTGGCGACATTTATGTACTTGTTGCTGAATCACCAGAAAATCCGCGAGGTTTTTCCCTCAATAGCCTCCAATATCGTGCCGATCTTGGGCAGCTTCAAAGCAGATGGGCGGAAAGATTTATTGGAGGGGCTTCGCAATGCCCTTCGCCAACATGACTATTTGCCTTTGTCGGTGGAGTTGGAAAAAGCAGCGACGCCTGAACTCGCAGAGGCAATCTCCACCGTAGTTGGGATGGCGAAGTTTATGATTGTGGATTTCACGGACGCTAGCAGCATCCCCCAAGAATTACTGAAAATTCTCCAGGGTATCCCTTTGGTGCCGGTGCAACCGTTAGTACAAGTGGATAGCGTGGATAGCAAAGAGATAGCTGTGTTGAAGGAGTTTCAGGAATATCCTTACGCTCAACCCATTTACCAGTATCAGAATCTTGAAGATGCGATCGCTTCTGTAGAAGAAAAAATTATTGCCCCTGCTGAGGCAAAGGCGAATGATTTACTGAGCGGACGTTAGGGATGCCAATCCCTTACCTCTACGATGGCTGACGCTGATTTGATTGTTTGCTGAAATCGCCATCTTGCTTAGAATGTCTTCCGTAACTACGGAAACGGGGTTCGTAGCTAAAACTACAAACTACCGTCTCTATTGGCATGGCACACCTGGTAAGTTTTTCCGGAATTTGCGGGCGCGTGTCGAAAAAAACTGGCAAGGCTCTTGACAAAGCTCTGCTTACTTCGGTGGAAACTGAGTTTTAATTTTACCGAGTAGTTTTTCTAGAATTGCGTACCGAGCGGATGAGCGATCGCGAAGCCGATAACAAAGCGATTAAACTGACAAATGTTTTTCACCTTATCCAAGAACGGCTATAAAGCAATCACAGTATGCTTTTTAGTCTAAATAAAACCCTTGGCAGTATCGCTAAATGCGATCGCTTTTCCCCTCTTCTTCTGGTGTGCCCCCGTAATCTCACGTAGTTCAAAACAAAAGCCTTTTTTGTTGTTATGCATATTATGTTATTTCTGTCTGTATGCTTAGTAACATTTATGGCAAGTTTTATCTTTAAGCTCAGTAAATATACTACTTGTTTAAAGATTGTGTAAATATGTACTCTTAATGGTAGTCAGACTCAAGGCGTATTCCTTAAGATATAGATCATCAAATTAAACCATTTACGTGTAATTACGTAGTTACTTAATTTGTTAAATCCAAAATTACAAAATTAGCTGCCTGCAAAAGCGTAAAGTCGCTGGTCGCAATCACTTGAAGTATGTTTGGATATCTGAGTTCAAGTCCTGAATGTTTCTGAATTTAGAGAGGATTTATGGAAAGCTATATGGTAAAAAACAACATAGATTTTAAAACAAACCCGACAGGAATTGAAATTGAAACCCGGTTGAAAAATCGGACAAATAAGCAACAATTGGATCTGCTCAGACAAGGAGTGAAAGCCTGGAATGAGGAAAGACAACAGAATCCTCAAATCCGACCAGACCTAAAGATGGCTAACCTTAAACGAGTCAACCTCAGCACAGCCAATCTCAGCGGGGCAGACCTCTCCTTAGTCAACTTCAGCGGGGCTAATCTGACCTCGGCTAACCTGAGCGGAGCCAACCTTAGCAGAGCCAACCTCAGCGGGGCAGACTTGAGATGGGCAGACCTCAGCGGCGCACTCCTAGATGGGACAGACCTCAATGGCGCACTCTTAAGTGCTGCCAATCTCAGCAAGGCAAAATTCAACAAAACCAACTTAAAAGGGGCAGTCCTCAGCGGAAGCAACTTGAGCAATTCAGAAATCAGTGAAGCCAACTTCAGTGGGGCAGACCTGAGATGGGTAAACCTGAGACGAGCAGTCGTCAGCGTGGCAGACTTCCGCAAGACAGACCTGAGATGGGCAAACTTGAGTGAGGCTCAGGTGGTGCGGACAAATCTAGAGGGAGCCAACCTTGAGGAGTGTTCAATTTATGGGATTTCCACTTTGGGATTAAAACTGAAGGGAGCCAAGCAGTTGAGCCTAGTCATCACTACTTTTGGCGAACCCGCGATCGCAGTGGACAATCTGGAAGTTGCCGAGTTTATCAGTCGGCTGCTCAACACTCAAAAAATCCCCGATTTCAATAACACTACCTCTTCTAAAGTCATACTGGTTCTGGGTCGCTGCACTCAGGAGCGCAAGCCAATCTTGGATGCACTTCGCAAATATAACTATTTGCCGGTGGTTATAGACTGCGAGACATCGACAAGTAAAGACCTGACGGAAACCATCTCGACGCTGGCTCAAATTTCGCGGTTCATCATTGCCGATCTCACCGATCCTAGAAGTATTCCTCAAGAATTGCACGCCATTATTCCCAATCTGCAATCGGTGCCGGTGCAGCCATTGCTACATACTTCAGCCCAGAAAGAATACGCGATGTTTGAAGATTTCCAACGCTATCCTTGGGTGTTGGAAACATATTGGTATAACGCTTTTGAGGAAGCGATCGCCTCTTTTAAGAACAAAGTCATTGTCCCTGCTGAAGCGAAGGCAAGGGCTTTATTAGGCGGTTGATTGAGATCGGTGGCAACTTGCGATAACAATCATTGATCGATCGTTATCTTCTACCTGATACCTTACCCCTGCACGATGATTGCAGGGGTTTTACTGCCTATGATGCTTGTTGACGCAGTTTTTCGACATACTGCTCAAACTCTTGCTCAGAAACATAATCTATTTCCCCGTCTCCCAAAGTAATCTTTGAAAGATACTGCATTGCACGCTTAAACTCGCCAGTATCCCACTCATAGGCAAGAACATCCATGCCCCCGTCTTCCGTCTCGATTGCTTTAACGGGTCGATCTCCTACAATGCAGTAGAGTGGTAAGTCCATAATATGATGATCCGCTAGTTAACTTGATTCGCTGCTTGTACCGATTCTATTGAGTGCATACCGACATTACTTTGAGTTATCCAGTCAATGTCAATCATCCACCCGCGTTAGCTAAAGCCTGATCGTAAAGTGCTTTTGCTTCTGCATTAAGCTGATCAATTTTTGCTTTTTCTTCTGAGCTTAAAGCCCGATCGGCTGTTTGAGCGGCTGCCTCTATTTTCCGAACCTCTTCGTATATTTTATGCCCTGCACCTGACTTAACCTCTAGAATTTGGGTTAGATGGAGTTGCAATTCCGCAATATGACCATTTGATAGCTGAACGTTTAGAAGAATATCGCGATAGCCAGCTGGGGTAGGTTGTGCAAAGCGATTCTTTTCTCGCACCAGCGTTAAATTTCTATTGCAGACATCTAGCCCACCCATTAAGTCAGGAAATGACTTGTAAACTATAGAACCGCGTGCAATATCTACTAATTTAGAAACATCCCCCTTGTAATCAGCCATTGTTTTCTCCATTGCTCGTTCTCGCCCTTTTAAGGCTTGAGGTAGCTTTGCCACCCCAGAGGTCTCACTGGCAATTTGAGTGACTTTTTCGTACAGTTCCGGTTGAGCTTCTTCTGCTTGTTTGTAGAGTTTGTCTAAATCTCCTGCCACATCTCCACTAAATCCTGCTGTTGACTGTGCAGGACTTTGATCGCCTTGGCGCTGAATAACGGACTTTTGCTGCGGTTGCAGCGATCGCTGCACTGCACTGCCATTCTGCTGAACAACGTGAGTCAGTTCATGGGCGATCAACTCTTGTCCGCCCCGGCTTCCCGGCTCATATGCTCCCGCCCGGAAGAAAATATCCTGCCCTGTTGTAAATGCCTTCGCCTGGATTGAGCGATTCAACTGGTTAGATTGAGCATCCGTATGAATCTTCACCCCACTGAAGTCAGCCCCAAATGCCTGCTCCATCGGTTCGCGAATACTCTGCGCCAGTGGCTGTCCGCTTCCTCGTGCCTGTTGGATGGTTGCTTCGAGATCCGGTGAGGCGGGTTTCCCATCCTCACTAGACTGACACTGTATCATCGGCTTCATCTGGAGTTCTTTTTCTTCTTCCTCTTCTGGCATCACCTCGCGTTGCAGGATGGGTACATCCAACATTCTCATCAATTTGTTTTGATGATTCGGGATTCCCTGTTGATGCATCGAGTTAGAGTTTTGCACCATGCCAGCTTTTATGGTTTGAGCCAACTTACTTTCGGGCTGGCTAAGATCCCTTCCATAACTCGGCATGGGTGCATGAAGCCGTTGCACCACTTCTGCTGCTGTCTTGTCTGCTTCCTGTTCGTATTTATCCCCTGGCTCTCCAATCGTGAGTTTCGGTTGAATCGGTGGCGGTGTTGAGCTGTTAGGAGCAGATATAGAGATATTTGCAAAATTGTGACCAAAGCGCTGGGCACTTTCCAGTTGTGCCTGTAGGTCTGGTGTTTCGTGAGTTTGGGGTTTCTCCTGAACCGGGAAAGGGCGCGGCTTAAACTGGTTGTTAACTGGTACGAAAGTAGAATTTTGCGGAGCTTTTTGGGGGTCGTGCGATCGCGTTGCCATAGTCACAAATAACTTCTTCTATTTAGTTCAGTTAAGGAATAATTGAGAGCCATCAGGCTCATAGATAGAACCTAAGCGAGAACTCACGCTGTAAGTAGAGTATATTTACGGATTTTCTAATTTCGGAGAGTTAGATATAGCAACACAATGTAATAAATCGACTGTTGGAGAAGAAATCTATACCACCCAAATGTTGAGTCGAGAACCGTTTTTCCTAGTCAATTCGTTAAGGCGATCGCTTTAATGACCAATAACAAGCGAATGGATTCTGAAAAGACTGCCATTGCTGAATTCACGTGTACTGATGAAGTGACTCCTGAACCGGACAAAGCAGTAAGGTGAGGCGTTAACTTTGTCCGCTCCAAAAAAATATGCTTCTCTATCTTGGCTCACAACTGGGATGATTGAGCGGTTCTCACTGACGTTTAATACATCGGGAGGTTAGTACAGCTAGCTCTGTGTTAACCTCTCGATGTATTAGAACGCTCATTGACAACTGCTATAACGCAAAGTTGTTCTGAGCCGATTCCAGAACGGCTTGCGTCGCCACATCCAGAAATTCAATCGAAAGATTCTTGCCTAGTGCTACGGCTCGCTTCATTCCAGTCAGTAAGCACTTGACTCCGTCCCTTTTCACGGCGTTGACTGACAGCAGATCTACTACGACAGTGTCAGTTGCCAACTCCAAGGCTTGCTCTAGAGACTTGCTGAAAGCGGGGCTGGTGATACTATCTAGACAACCGCTGGGTCTTAGCACCACTGTGCTAGGGCGAATTTCCTGGCAGCTAACTTGAGCGCGGGGCTTGGTGACTGAGTTCATAATGGCTTTCATGGGATTTTCTAAAACGTGTCGTCAATCAAAGAACACAACCTATCTACAAACACATTCCAATAAAATCCCGAAGGTTCTGATGTCAAATGTCACGCTTGTCAGTGTTTGCGATCGCTATTAAACAATGATCTGTCCCCAACCCCGGTCTGGATATACATTGCCCGTGTTTGCCTGTGCCGCTGCTGTTGCCGCCTTGCGCTGGTTGCAGCAAGGAGCGTCACCGTTGGACGCCGTGCCAGTAGATTTAATTGAACCCGCCGAAACGGTGTTGATTCCGATTGAGCAGGTTGCCGGTATCGGTGAAGGGATGGCGTTAGCGATCGCTCGTAGCGATCCTGGCGATAACCTTGACCTTACCCGCAACACGCCAGTCTGGGCGCTGGTAGAAATTAAAAATCAAGGATTAAAAATTAATAATGAACAAAAAGAGTTTTTAGATCCTCCGCCCTCAGTCACGATCAAAGGCGGTGAAGGGATCGGGCGTTTGGTGAGTGCTGACGATCAACCTGCTATTTATCGTTATGCTCAGCGGCTGATCCGAGAGAATTTGGAGCGGATGCTGGAACCTGACGAGAAAATCCAGGTGACGATTATTTTGCCAGAAGGGCGTAAACTCGCTCAACGCACCTCAAATGAAGCCTTTGGGGTTGTGGAAGGACTCTCCTTACTCGGAACAAGCGGCATTTCCCAACCGCTGAGTGCCCCCGGACAACTGGAGGCTTTCCGCGAGGAACTGCAACAGAAGGCTAACTGTTTTGATTGTTTGGTGTTTTGTATCGGGGAAAATGGCTTAGATTTAGCCCAGCGGTTGGGAATCAATCCAGAAAGAATGATTAAGACAGCGAATTGGCTGGGACCATTGCTAGCATCATCAGGAGTGCAAAAAGTCAAGAATATCTTATTATTTGGCTACCACGGAAAATTGATGAAACTTGCGGGTGGGATTTTTCACACCCATCATCACTTGGCAGATGGACGTCAGGAAATTTTGACCGCTCATTGTGCGAATCTCGGTTTACCAACGCCGGTATTGCAGGCAGTTTTGAAGAGCGCCACTGCTGAAGACGCCTTGAAATACCTGCGCCAATTGGATGCAGCAGGTAGTACCGATTGGGTGGGGCAAGTTTATGGCGCGATCGCTCAAAGCATTGACAAGCGATCGCACGATTACATCCGTACTCACAGCGAACAACTCGTTACGGTCGGTTCCGTCCTGTTTGACCGCGATCGCCAAATTATCGTTAAAAGTAAAACAGGTACCTCGTTACTGTATCAAGTGTGTTAGTTTTATATGAATACACATCAACTTAATAAATAGCAATAAAGAAGTTTTTTATCTGCCGCTATTGTCAGTGGCGTAATCGAATCATGGAAGACTGGCTAATAGCAATAAACAATTAGCCAGTTTTTAATCCATTAAAGACTATCTGTACATCTGTACTCTACCTACTCAGGATAAGCCGGTGACTCTCCAGACTGAAACACCGCCTCAAATCGAGTATTTGGGGCAACTAAATCGCCAAATGATTGTGATTCTTGACTTCGGCTCTCAGTATTCTGAACTGATTGCCCGTCGGATTCGGGAAACACAAGTTTACTCGGAAGTTCT
Source organism: Coleofasciculus sp. FACHB-542 (assembly GCF_014695825.1). Lineage (NCBI taxonomy): Bacteria > Bacillati > Cyanobacteriota > Cyanophyceae > Coleofasciculales > Coleofasciculaceae > Coleofasciculus > Coleofasciculus sp. FACHB-542. The sequence goes on from NZ_JACJPB010000028.1 coordinate 130,725, forward strand.
TTCCTATCGCACCACTGCCGAACAGCTACGACAGCTAAATCCCAAGGGGATTATCTTCTCCGGTGGTCCAAGTTCGGTGTATGACACGGGTGCCCCCCATTGCGATCCGGAAATATGGAACCTGGGGATTCCCGTCCTGGGAGTCTGTTACGGGATGCAGATAATGGTGCAGCAATTGGGTGGGGAAGTCACCAAAGCTGACCGGGGTGAGTATGGCAAGGCGTCGCTATTGATTGACGATCCCACGGATTTGCTCACCAATGTGGAAGATGGCACGACCATGTGGATGAGCCACGGGGACTCTGTAACCAAGATGCCGTCAGGGTTTGAAGTGCTGGCACACACGATAAATACGCCAGCCGCAGCGATCGCTCATCACGAGAAAAAGCTATACGGAGTTCAATTCCACCCCGAAGTCGTCCATTCGATTGGGGGAATTGCCTTAATCCGTAACTTTGTCTATCACATCTGCGACTGCGAACCGACTTGGACAACAGCGGCGTTTGTTGAGGAGTCGATTCGAGAGATTCGGGCAAAAGTCGGCGATAAGCGGGTGTTGCTAGCACTTTCTGGCGGCGTTGATTCTTCTACGCTTGCCTTTTTGCTGCACAAGGCAATTGGCGACCAACTGACGTGTGTATTTATCGACCAAGGCTTCATGCGTAAGTATGAACCAGAACGGTTGGTGAAGCTGTTCCACGAGCAATTTCACATTTCTGTCGAGTATGTGCAAGCACGCGATCGCTTCCTCAATCAAATTGAAGGAATTAGCGATCCTGAAGAAAAGCGTCGCCGCATCGGGCACGAATTTATCCGCGTATTTGAAGAAGAATCTCGACGCCTTGGCCCCTTTGACTACCTTGCCCAAGGTACTCTCTACCCCGACGTGATTGAATCAGCCGACACGAACGTCGATCCCAAAAGTGGCGAACGGGTGGCAGTGAAAATTAAGAGTCATCACAACGTCGGCGGCTTGCCCAAAGACTTGCGCTTCAAGTTGATCGAACCTTTACGAAAATTGTTCAAAGATGAAGTGCGAAAAGTCGGTCGCTCGATTGGATTGCCAGAGGAAATTGTACAACGGCAACCCTTCCCTGGTCCCGGACTGGCGATTCGCATTTTAGGCGAAGTGACGGCAGAACGGTTAAATATCCTGCGGGATGCTGACTTAATTGTTCGTCAGGAAATTAATCGCCAGGGGATGTACCACGACTTCTGGCAAGCTTTTGCCGTGTTGCTGCCGATCCGCAGCGTAGGCGTAATGGGCGATCAGCGCACCTACGCTTACCCGATTGTCTTGCGCTTTGTTTCTAGCGAAGATGGCATGACGGCAGACTGGGCGCGTGTTCCCTACGATTTGTTGGAAACGATTTCCACCCGAATTGTGAATGAAGTTCGGGGGGTGAATCGTGTGGTTTACGATATTACTTCTAAGCCACCTGGAACTATCGAGTGGGAATAATAAAGTAGTAAGAATTTTTAACGCAAAGGTACCCAAAGGTTAGCGCCAAGGTACGCAAAGTTTAAGAGACGGAGTGAAAGCTCTGTCTCTTTTTGGCTTGAAAGAGCGGTTCAACTGGATTTTGAAATAAATTATGTTTTCTTTAACTTTTGTGGAAAACTCGTAAAATTCTGTGGAAAAGTCCCCTCATCTGTGGAAAACTACCTAGATTTTGATTCTGCTTCGTAGGTAATTTGATCGGATTGGTAAGCAGGTGGCTCGATGTGAATCAAAATTCGGACGGGGCTAAATCTTTCTTTTAGGCGGTTCTCGACTTCTTCTGTAATTTGGTGGGCAGTTTCTACATCGGTGACGTCTACAATCAAGTGCATTTCGATGAATACCTGACGCCCAACAACGCCTCTAGAAGCAATTTCGTGACAATTAATCACTCCTGGAACTTGGATGACGATCCCATGAATGGCTTCGGGCGCGATCGCCATCTCATCGACTAGCCAGGGCAAATTATCTTTAATCACGTTCCAACCACTGCGAAACACTAACAAGGCAACGGGAAAGGAGAGAATAATATCCAACCACTGAAGTTGCGGCAGATTCAATACCTGTCCTTGCCAGACGCCAATCAACCCACCCAAAACAGCAATTGTCACCCAGACATCGCTCATGGTGTGCTGGGCATCTGCAATTAAAATGGGGCTGCCTACCTGCTGCCCAACATGGCGTTCGTAGAACGTGACAAAAATATTCACGCCCAGCACAATCAGCAGTAACCACAGCTCAGAGGGGGAAATGATGACGGGTTTACCACCGCCGCTGAGAATTCGTTCAATTGCCCCTTGCAGAATTTCAAAGCAGGCAATTCCTAAGAAGGCGGCAATTCCTAACGCTCCCACGCCCTCAAATTTCTGGTGTCCGTAAGGATGATCCCGATCGGGTTGGGGCGAAGAAAATCGGCTGGCAATTAATCCCAAAATGTTGTTGGCGCTATCGGTAACGCTATGCAAGGCATCCGCTAGCAAGCTGAGAGAACCCGTCCATGACCCCAGCACTGCCTTCAACGTCATGACGAACAGATTGAGCAGTAGGGTAATGATTAAAACCTTACGCACTGCCGAGCGGTTATCTGCTACCACAGAATTTTCCTCACTCGCCATTTAGAGTTCTATGGCATTCAGTCTAAAGCTTATGGCTTCACCTTGCATCTATCCTCTTGTAAATGCTGTCTGTTCTAAGTTATGAGTGATAAGTTGATTCACAATTCAAAACTCTTGATTGCTCATGTCTTCTTCAAAACTCATCCTCAACTTAGTTGAAGGTTCTGTTTCCTTTAGCTTTACGCCCCAGGCAGCCCAAGATTTACAAGGCGCGATCGCTCAGTTGATGCAGAGTCTCAAAGTCATTGCAGGTGGCGGCGGCAAAACCAATCCCCAAAAACCAATGGAATATCGATACACGGGGGATGTCTTTCTAGAGATTTTCTGCAATCCTAATATCTGGCCGACTCCCTTTGCCGCTAAAGTTTTGATCTCCCTCCGAGATGACCGCATTCGCCTGACTACGGAGGCAGAACTCACTCGCTTAATTGAGGATGTTAATCAGTATTTAGAACAGATGGGCTAAAACTGGGCGGGCAAATGGTTGCTTTAGATTCTTTCTTAGGACGGATGCTACTACCCTAAGAAGTCTGCAAAATGTCCCTTTGTGTGTGCTAAATGGTAGCATTAAGACGCCAGATCCTGCGTTTGTTTACTCGCTTGGCGGAAAGCCGAAAGCTAGAAACTTAAAAGTGAGTGGTGCCGAGCGGTTATTTATCGAAAGCGATCGCTAAGGGCTGTCTAACCTTCATTCAATCTGACTGATTTATCTAATGAACTCTAATAATCTGCTGGAGTTAGTACAAAAAGGATTTCGCGTTACTTTGGGTGCAACCGCTTCTCTAGTTGAGAGCGTACAAGACACTCAAAAGCGAGAGCAAAATCTTGAGCTGTTAAAGTCAGACGTCAATCTGGTGGTTCAACAACTAGCAGAAAAAGGAGAGATTACGGAGCTTGAAGCCCGCACTTTCCTGAATTCTCTAATGGCGCAAGCCAATGATGCAGCTAGCACACAATCTTCTGGAACTCCGAGCCGCCCTGCGACAACGCCGGTGACAACGGTTGCCCAGCCAGATACGCAATTGGAGCTAGAGGAGCTAACTGCACAAATTGCTGCAATGCGAACTGAGTTAGAAAAGCTGCGCGACCCCAACTCAGGGATTTAGGTCGGGGATTGCTAGCAGCTTTATCAAAGCATTTATTAGGCTTGCTCCTAGTAGCCTATCTGAAAGTTTGTGCTGAGCAAAACGAAGGAGTTGAAGTGTTGTCACGCATCTCGGTTTGAGCAGAGATCCTGCAAAGAGATTTGCGCGATCGCAGCGCGATTGTTGATGACAACGTTACGCCAACACTCCACAACGTTTTGCTCAGAATGGCATCTTCACTTTTTGGATAGGTCTAAGAAGCGAACTTAATTATTCGCACTAGAAAGAATCAGAATATTCTCCAAACCAGGCTAATTAAGAATCAACAGGTGAAAGAATAAAAGCAGTCTTTCCTTAAGTTGAGACAAGCGTGGAATCAAGCTTGTCCTGAGTTTCACTGTTTCCAGTGGAACTGTAGGATTGTCTTAAAGGTAAAAAAATATCAATCGTTGTCCCATTGTTCTTGCCCCATCAGATCGCCGATGCGATCGCGGAGTAAGATATTGCATCTTTCTAATTCACACTCAACACAAACCCACTCCCGTGCAGGGATGTACTGGCACAGAACGTAGATGGGTTGCTGACGAGTCACAATTCCTTTCTCCACCAATTGACGGGCTTCTTCTTGAAGAACGTCGATGGAGTATTGCACAGATGATTTAGGCGGCATTATATCAGCAGTCATGGTCTCAGCCTCGAAACTAACGAGCTACGACTATAACTTAATATAATCCAATACTGCTTAGCGCGGAAATAATTTTTGAACAGTATATCAAGTTACAAATGAATTTATTCGTTTAATAAGGATTCCAAAAGTCAGGGAACTTTGACATAAAAATATATCCTTATGCTGATGAAATTGTCGAAGAACGGATCTATTTATAATTAAGCCTGTATTTTCAAATTGAAGACACCGTAAATAATCGGTGATAACGGTTATGACATTGATTAACAAAATTAATCAATGTGCTGCACAGTTGCTAAATGCTTAGAGCTGGGGCACCGAACAAAACTTCAAGGGCGATCGCCTGAGCTGCTGGCATCTGTCCGTAAGAAAACACACAAGGGATATGTGGGGGCAGGTGTGGGAGAAACTGTTCCAGAAGATAAGGACTGCCGTAAATCACTAGCGCTTGGAGTTCGGCATTGCCTAAGAGTTTTTTAAACAAGTCCTGAGCCAACGGTGTCAAGCCAGCACTGCCTCGGAAAGGATTCCCACGGATGAACAGCTGGAGTAGGGTTGGCTGGGCATTTAAACCCGATTTATGATAAAACACCCAGCCAGGAATTAAGGTGGTGTGGGGATCGAGTAGTTGGAGTTGATAGCCGTGCTGTTTTGGCAGAGCCACAGCCGGTGCTTGTTTATCGAGAAAATCACAATTCAGGGTGTCATCCACCACGATTAAGTTGCGTAAGTTGCCCTGACAGGGAAGTAAAGGAATTTCGCCATGAACGACGAGCGCCTCTCGCACGATGTTGGCAGATGTGGCGAGGGCGTGTGGTTGAGCTAGTTGGAGGAGATGGGGAGGGAATGGTGAAGGCGCTGGTTGGACTTCAGGCGCGATCGCCCTTGCCTCTACAGGCGGTTGTGCTGTGCCTTGTTGGACTCGGCGCTTGGCTGTCCAGATACGCTCAACAGAGGCACGAATTCGCGCCTCTGAAATGCGTCCCTGTGCTACCGCGTCGCACACCGCTTGGATAGCACCCGCAGGATCGACTGGCATCAGCAAAATATCTGCACCGGCTTCGACAGCTAAGACTGGAGCTTCATTTGCTCCATAGCGGTTGGCGATCGCTCCCATCACCAATGCATCGGTAACAATTAATCCTTCAAATCCCAGCTGTTGCCGCAGCAGTTGAGTCAAAATCGGTTGGGAAAGGGTGGCAGGGCGTTCGGCATCCCAAGCCGGGATCAGGAGATGGGCACTCATTACGGCATCTACACCGGAGGCTGTACCCGTACCGATTGCTTCTTGAAACGGCAGTAACTCAATCTCAGCAAGTCGTGCCGGGGAATGGGGCAAGACGGGCAAATCTAGATGGGAATCCACCGCCGTATCGCCATGTCCGGGAAAATGCTTAGCAGTCGTTAACACCGGATAAGCTTTCGCCCCCCGGATGAAAGCAGACGCTAGTTGAGTCACTTCCTCTGGGTTTTCGCCAAACGCCCGGACGTTAATCACTGGATTATTAGGATTGTTATTCACATCCACAACCGGCGCAAGCACCCAGTTGATGCCAATCGCGAGGGCTTCCGAGGCGATGATGCCTCCCATTTGTTCGGCGTATTTCAAGGCAAGAGAGGCATCTTTCCGGAATACTGCCCCGATTGCCATCGGTGGCGGAAACCAAGTTGCCCCAGAAAAGCGCTGTCCGACGCCTTCTTCAATATCAGCCGCGATCAGCAAGGGGGTTTTTGCCCAGTCTTGGAGTTGTTGCGATCGCAGTGCTAATTCTCCAGCACTGCCTCCCAACAAAATGACCCCCCCGACGCCCAAATCCTGCACCCAGTGTTGCAGAACTGCCGCCGGTGGTTCCCAATCTGGATACTGAATTTGGTGGTCGAACAGGTAGCCTGACGCCCGTACCACGACCATTTGCGCTACCTGTTCTGCTAGAGAGAGCGATTCCCACTCCGGCAGCAATGCCACAGATTTCAATCTTCTGCCTCAACGATGTCTTCTTCTTCCACTCTCGCAGCCGGACGGTCTTGATTAAGCTGATTCAACAAAGACAAAATGCGATCGCCCCTTTCCAGAGAACGATCTTCCTGAAACAGTAACTCTGGTGTCCGACGCAGCCGCAACCGTTGACCGAGTTCGCTGCGGACAAAGCCAGTTGCTGCTCTTAACCCAGCCATCGTTTCTACCTTTGCTTCCTCGGTGCCATAGATGCTGACGAAGATTTTAGCGTGTTGTAGGTCGCCTGACACATCCACATCGGTGACGCTGACCATGCCAGCACCCACGCGATCATCTTTGATTTCGGTTAGCAGCATTTGGCTGATTTCGCGTTTAATCAATGCGGCAACGCGAGAAACGCGGCGACTTGTAGCCATAATCATCTGCTGCCTTTAAGACAGTGTGAGCAATGCTTTTACTCATCCTACCTAAATCGGACTCACTCCCAGCATCGCCCGTAGGGTTAGGGTAATAAAAGTTAAGGCTGCCACCAGAAAGCCCATCAAAGCGATCGCGCTGGTTCGATTTTGGAGTAGCGGTTTCAACCACCCAAAGGTATAAAAGAATACCCCTAGGATAATGGTGACAAAGTAGCGGGGGTAGCGAGAGATATTTTCCCAAAAGCCATCAAACATATTATTTAAAGTAGCCGACACAAAAAGCGGCGATAAGTCACTGCATCTTAACTGGTAACATTTGTCTGCGAGTTCGACAAGCTCGGCATCGTCCCTAAAGGGGGTTTCGTCTAGAGATAGTTCGCCAAGCGTCTGGTGGTAGCAGGCTACTACCCGCTATATTTGTGCAACCGCGACATATTGACTCATAACACATTGCCCGATAACACACGGACTCATAAGAGCGATCGCGTGTTTTGGTCGCGGTGATAGTCATTTTTTTCCTCTTGTCGAACCCGCTAGGTAGTCTAAATTAAATCATATCCCCCCACTTCCACAACAACTGTTACAAACGCTTTAATTTTTTTAGATAGCTAGAAGCAATGTCAACTCAGGCGACACAACAAGAAGTAGCGCGTCCCTTTCTAAAATGGGCTGGTGGGAAAAGCCAGCTGATTCAGCAATATATTCCCTATTTTCCCCCAAAGTTTACAACTTACTATGAGCCATTTTTGGGTGGCGGCGCTCTTTTCTTTCATTTATTGCCGAAAGTATCTATTTTGACGGATATTAATGCCGATTTGGTCAATGTTTTCCGATGTGTGAGGGATGAAGTAGAGCCGCTAATTGAATTCTTGCATCAGCATCAAATGAATCATAGTAAGGAGTATTATTACTGCGTGCGTTTGATGCAACCTAGCACCCCTCTAGAAAGAGCTTCTCGATTTATTTACCTCAACAAAACCTGCTTTAACGGATTATATCGAGAAAACTCAAAAGGGCAATTTAATGTTCCGATTGGGAAATACAAAAATCCAAAAATTTGTAATTCAGCTTTACTTAGGGCAGTTTCCGCTGCACTTCAGAGTGCCCTGATTGATGTTAAACCTTTTGAAGCTGTCCTACAATCTGCGGAAAACGCTGAAGATTTTGTTTTCTTTGACCCGCCTTATTATCCTCTAAGCTCTACCAGTAACTTTACCGCCTATAGCCGTCATTCTTTTAATGAAGCTGACCAAATTCGGCTTAGGGATGTCTTTGTAGAACTGGCGAATCGGGGTGTTAAAGTGATGCTTTCTAATTCTGACTGTCTGTTTATCCGAGAAATTTACAGCGATTTTAATATTTACGAGATATCAGCTTCCAGAATGATTAATTCCAACGCTAGAAAACGGGGCAAAATATCTGAATTATTAATCACATCTTATGCAAGATAACTGCTTACCCATAAAATAACGTAAAGTATTCGCCGTACAATTTTACTGAATTATTGGTATTTGTTATAATAGGATGTATATATTATTCGACCGTTAGAGTGTTAATTGCTCGATTGAAATAAGCTTGCAAATTTGTAATTTACCACATGGGATAGAAGTAGAAGTATGTGTGGAAGATTTACCCAAAGTAAGTCCGCTGAGACAATCGCCCAAGCATTCCAGGTAAATGATGTTCCACTCCTGATGCCTCGTTATAATATTGCGCCCACCCAGTCAGTACAGACAGTTTTACAAAATCCAGAACAGTCTCAACGACAGTTCAAAATGCTGCATTGGGGGCTGATTCCCCGTTGGGCAAAAGATACAAAAATGGGAGCAAAACTGATTAATGCACGGGTGGAAACGGTAGCCGAAAAACCGGCTTTTCGGGCAGCTTTTAAACAACGACGTTGCTTAGTAGTAGCGGATGGTTTTTATGAGTGGAAGCAGCAAGACGGGAAAAAGCAGCCATTTTATTGTCGCGTCAATGATGGACAACCTTTCGGCTTTGCTGGTTTGTGGGAGCATTGGGAAGGAGAGGATGGTGAGGAAATAGATTCTTGCACAATTTTGACAACAGAACCCAATGAGGTAATGCGCCCGATTCACAACCGAATGCCAGTCATTCTCGATCCAAAAGATTATGATTTGTGGTTGGATTCACAGGTGCAAAAGCCGGAGTTATTACAGCCTTTGTTGCGTCCATATTCAGCAGAAGAAATGGCAACTTATCCAGTCAGCACAAAGGTAAATAAACCAATGAATGATACGGCGGAGTTGATCAATAGCCTTTAAGCGATCGCACTCTCAAGATAGTCGGGTGAGCATCGATCGCCTTACCTTCCAGTTTGCCTCCTCAAATACTTCCAAAACTTCTGTCTTCCGGTAGAGGGTAAAAACCAGTTAAGCGTGAGCTATGCTGGCAGTGATTTCTATCGAGTCCAAACCGTTTTAGGAAAGCAGCCGTTATGCCAGAAAGTTTCTTGCTCAGCCGCGTACTAATTCGCTTCAACGGCAAAGCTGATGAACCTCTTAGCCAAGATTTATCAGCGGCTGCTTTGACACCTGATGGCAGCTTGTGGGTAGGTTCTGATGAAACGAGAACGATTGAGCGCTTATCCCCTGTCGAGCCATATATCTTCAGCAAACATCAGCAATTTTTTGTAAAAGATTTCATCGATTTAGCCGATCCGGAAGGCGAAATCGATATCGAGGGAATGGATTATACAAACCATTATCTTTGGTTCATCGGTTCCCACAGTACAAAGCGTAAAAAAATAAAGGGCAAAGACCTTGAGAAGGATCTTGATAAACTAGCAACCATAAAGTTTGAACCAAACCGTTATTTACTTGCCCGGATTCCTGTAGTAAAAGGTGAATTAGTTAAATCAGTCTCTCACCCAGAACAGCCAGATAAAAAACTGACAGCAGCCTGTCTGCAAAAAATAGGAAATAGTAACGTTCTGATAGAAGCACTCAAACAGGATCGGCACCTAGGGGCATTTCTAACAACTTCTATCCCCTCTAAAGAAAATGGATTTGATATCGAAGGCTTAGCGATTCGGGGAGATAGGATTTTTATCGGCTTGCGAGGCCCTGTACTGAGAGGGTGGGCAATTATTTTAGAGGTTGAAGTTGCAGAAACCGAGCCAGGAATTTTAACGCTGAAGAAAATTGGCAAAGATGGGAAGCAATACAAAAAACATTTTGTAGAGTTGAATGGGTTAGGTGTCCGGGAACTATGTCTGGATGGTGAAGACTTGATCGTTCTAGCGGGACCCACGATGGATTTAGAAGGTGCGCTGAGAGTCTTCCGCCTGAAAAATGCCTTACAACGTGATGAAAACAGCATCTCTTGGCAGAAAGAGGGAGATTTGGAAGTGTTGTTTGATCTGCCTTTCAGATTTGGTTCCGATCATGCGGAAGGGTTGGCACTGTTTCCCTGTTTAGGACAACCAAACTCTCTAATGGTGGTTTATGATTCTCCGGATGAGAATAGAGTCGTGAAGCCGAATGGTATTTTTGCAGATGTCTTCAGTTTGAAGTCTCTACCTTGTTAACTCTCAGGGACACGGCATTGCCGTGTCCTTACAAACAATATGTATTGCACGTTCATTGAGAACCTCACTAATCGCTAAATGTGTTGGAGATTATTAGCCCTTAGCAAAAGAGAAAAATGCAAACTGACAAGTTAGCGATGCTAACGCGATCGCGTCCTTCCTATACTAGCCACGCAGGAAAGGGCAAATCGCTTCTTAGGATTTGTTTTTCATCCCCTGAATGCGCGTCACGATTAATCCGCCACCAACAGCACCTAATAATATAATCCCGCCTACTGCGATAGTAGGTTCAACCGTGGTTTGAGAGCTAGAAACTGTGCGAGGTTCGAGCGTAGATTTTAGCGCTGGGAAGGCTAATTCTACAAATAACTTATGGGCGGCAGTCGTGGGATGAATGCTATCCCAAAATAAATATTCGTTTGGATTGTTACATATTTTGGCTCTGCTAACGCAGGCGTTGGTTACATTCGTGAAACCGAATTTTTTTGGATTGTTGGTAACTTGATTGTAAAGAGAATTGACATCAAGATAGGTGATTTTGATATCAGAGTTGAGTTGCTGACGCAAACCGTTGAGGGATGCGGCTAATCCAGAATTATGCTTCTTTGTTAAAACGTTGAGGGAGCCGGAACGTTGAGTTGTGCGCGTGCCGGGAAGCTTTCCTAAATCTGGTAAGTTAACAACTACGATATTTTTTGCGCCTGCTGCGGAGAGGGACTTCACCGCGATCGCTAAATTGTTAATTGGCACGGTAGAGTCGGTAGCGCCTCTTAGGTAATCATTCGCACCAGCCCATACAACATACAGAGCCTTAGGATTAGCCGCGGAATGGGTTGCCTTAAAGCTCTCGATCTGCGTCAGCAATCCAGGGGGAATCTGCTTAGAATTGCCTGTAGTCGCGCCTCCGTAGGCGAAATTAGTCTCTGTACTGGATTTTAATTTCAGCTTAGAGGCGAGATAATCTGCCCAAACAGGGCCATTGGAATAGCGTCCTTGAAAGTAGGGTGGGCTTGGAGGATATTGCCCGTTGGTAGCCTCTAATACATTGCCCACATCGGAGAGGCTATCTCCAAAAACATAAATTTGATTAAAATTCTGTGCCGAAGCCGGATTCGGAACTCCCAAAACGCTGAAGAGCGTGAGAAGCGCAAGGACTCGCCTAGGCTTTGCGATCGCTGCTGTAGCAGTAGCCATCCACAACTTTTTCATGAACATCCCCAGAAGATCCGATTAGAGTTATCACCAGCCGCTTTCTCCTTGTAGCAAAGTTTCTGGAAGATGGCTGAGCGAGTAGCGATCGCTTGACAAACTGTGCTTGTCATTTGCAATTCATCCATAAACGCGATCGCGCTTATGCTTGGGGACTTTCAAGTCTTTACCCTAACTCATGTTTCAAAAATGTAACTTTAGCTACTTTTTGCTGAAAATGTCATTAAAATATGACTTATACGGTCTTACCGCGCACCCGTTCTATCAGCAGAGGTTGTCTTATGCCAGAACTTATCTGTACTGTTCCCGTTCCCAAAACCCCACAAGAATTGGAACAAGCCGTTGAGCAATACATCACTAGCGATATCAGCGGTACTGAACTCATTTGTAAGTGGCAAGCCATCCGCGATGCTTCCCTAGATCAAGACTTTTGCGTGCCTACTGATAGCGACCAAGTTGCAGGCGGAGACAGCTATTAAGTTACATCTATTGACACGGATTGGGCGCTTAGGAGTATGGGTTGATTAACCCCCATTTCCTGCGTAGGGGTATGGCATTGCCATGCCCCTACAGATTGCGAATGATTGTAAGTTATTTAATCCATGTTAATTAGGGCACCCAGTCCAGACATTATTAATTATTAGCGCTACAATACTGACCTCGCTTTTTTCTCTAAACTGACTCAAAAAAGGCAGCTGGAGAGATATGAAAAAAATCAGCGAGTTTGCGAATGTGGGTAGCTGTAAGATTACGTTGACCACTCAACACCGCAGACACAATAGACTCGGTTTTGAATATAGGAATCAGGTCTTCCTGCCTCAGATTATATTCAGCTATCAAGGCTTTGAGTAGCTCTACACCATGAATATCGGGTATAGGCTCCTCATGAAGTTGTTCGTACTCGTAGACTAGGCTACCTAGAACATTGAGGTAGTCTTGTTCATCTGGTGTTAATTCGCCGCGATCGATCAGTGAATCAATTACTTTTTGAGTTGCAAGTAATTCTTCCTCAGAACCGATTGGGCGAGGAGGAAAAGTCTTTATTAACTCGATATAGGCGCTAGTATTACGTGAACCACTCATCATTTTTCCAGCCCTCCTTATCATATTCTGCATGGGTGAGGATATGGCGGATAAAAACTTTTTGATATGTATAATCTACCAAGGCAATAAGTCGATAGTTGTTACCGCCAATGTTGAAAACAGTTAGATTACCGACTTGATCGGCAGAGGGGAATACTTGGCGTAATTCAATAAAGTTTTGCCATTTAGCTAAGGACGTGAGTTTGTACCATAGCGACAGGCTACTTTCTGCATTAGGGTGTATTTCCCAAAACTCCTTAAGTCTGCGTAGGGTGATAATATGCATAGATTTTTAGTATCGGGTAAATGTGCATCATCAATCTCCAAATTCGTACAACTCTGATAATTATCTTACGCAAATTGCGAATATAGCGAATTGAGCTAGAAGCAAGCAGCGCGAGTATAATGGGCTTTTTCCCACCAACTAACCAAATGGTGGAAAAAAGCCCACCCTACAGACTAGAAGCAGGCAAAGGGCGATCGCGCCCACAAAAAAACTCCCCCAGCTTATCTGAGGGAGTTTGATTTTAAGTTTTCAAAAACCGAATTACACCGAGACTGGAGTATTTACAAGCTTCTTTAGCCGAGGAGTTGCAACCATTTTCATTCCTTCCGGTGCGGCTAAAGTCAAACCCCGACGCACTGGAATCACCGGACGCTTATTAACGAGCGACACTTGAAAATGCGACACAATTGTCGCGAGAACCAATTTCATTTCATACATGGCAAATGCCATCCCGATACAGCGACGATTTCCGCCACCAAAAGGCAAATACTCGTATGGAGAAAATTGCCGTTCTAAAAAGCGCTCTGGCTTGAATTGCTTCGGCTGCGGAAAAGTTTCCTCCCGATGGTGGGCTAAATAGATACTGGGGACGATAACCGTTCCTGGGGGCAATTTGTAGCCGGATATCTCAATGGGCGATCGCACAACCCGAACAAAGGTATTCGCAGCAATTGGATAGATACGAAGCGTTTCAGAGCAAACTGCCGTTAGATAGGGCAGTTTGGCAATGGCACTTGGATCTGGATCGGCGTCAACATCCAACTCAGCGAGCAGTTTGTCGCGCACCTGCCGTAATTGGTCAACCCAGTACAAAGCCCACGTCAGCGCAGAAGCCGTGGTTTCATGTCCGGCGACTAGCAAAGTCATTAACTCATCGCGTAACTCTACATCCGTCATCGGTTGACCCGCTTGATCGCGAGCAGACATCATCAAGCTGAGGATATCTTCGCGATTCGAGTTAGCTTCCGCTCGACGTTCCGCAATCTGAGCGTAAATCAGTTCGTCAATTTGTTTTATTTGGCGTAGCATCCGACCCCAAGGACTCCAATCGCCTAAATCTTGTTTAAGAAACTCAAAAAAGAAGGCGCTGGAGTTGAAGCGGGAAGTCATCAAGTCCAGGGTTGAACCGATTAAGCTGCGTAGTTCTTCCAAACGCAACCCCTCATCTAGTCCAAACACCACCCGTAAGATGACGCGCAGGGTGATTTCTTGCATCGACGCACGGATGTTGAAGGGTTTGCCAACCGTCCATTGATTCATCACCTGCTCGGCGATTTCAGAGATAATCTGACCGTAAGCCCGCATCCGTTCGCCGTGAAAGGGAGGGGTTAACATCTGTCGTTGGCGCTGATGGCGATCGCCATCCAGCAGTAGCAGAGAATTTTCTCCCATTAAAAACTCTAACCCGCTGTTCCCTCGCCCAGCGTCTAACTGACTAGAATCAGCAGTGAAAATCGTTTGTAGGTCTTGGGGTTGGCTGAAATAGACAATCGGAGTCCCCTGGCTTCCCTGGATGGTGAAGGTGTCACCATAAGCTTTTGCATAATCATCCAGGTACTTGATGGGCTGAAAAATAAATTTCATTAACCGCAGCGATCGCGGAGTGTTTGGCCCCTTAGGCAGGTTATGAGTGAGTTCCATTGAGGCGTTTTGTGTTCAGAGCTATTCGATTCTATTGTGGCGAGTTTGGAGGGCGGAGTGTTGGCTTTAAACCCGATGTCCTCAGAGGGCGATCGCTTGCTTCTCATCCTAGCGATTGATAAGCGATTGACAAAGATTGCGCCAGTCAAGCGCTGCGCTAAGGCACAAAAAACTCCCCTCGATCCCATTAAGCGGTATATTCGGTGGAGTCAGCATCACAAGCGAGCAGTGCCAAGAATAATTGCGATTCTCAACGGAAAGGGAGGAGTCGGTAAAACCACTACAGCAGTCAATCTGGCTGCAACCTTCTCGGAAGAAAAACGGGTTCTTCTGGTCGATGCAGATATTCAGGGTTCGGCGACTTGGTGGGTTGAGCGTAGCGAGAAAGGAATGGGCTTCGATCTCGCTCAAGAGACAGATCCAAAACTTTTAGGTCGTTTACGTAAGATAGAAGGCTACGATTTAGTAGTAGTGGATACGCCTCCAGCATTGCGATCGGAAGCATTAGCGGCGGTAGTAGCGATCGCTGATTATCTGGTTTTACCCACGCCTTGTGCGCCGATGGATCTGGCTGTACTCATTGAGACAGTAAAGGAAACCGTCATGCCAGTTGGAATCGCCCATCGGGTACTTCTGACAAAGGTGGATGCGCGAAGTTTGGGGGAAGCACTGGAGGCTCAAAACACACTTCAAGAGCTAGGAATTCCTGCTTGCCATAGCTTTGTCCGTGCCTACAAAGCCCACGAACGAGCGGCTCTTGAGGGGGTGCCGATTCATCAATGGGCGGGGAAAAAGGCGCGGGAGGCGGAAGCAGACTATCGCCGCGTGGCTAATGAAATACAGCGTGATTGGAGAAACTAAAAATAATGGCTAAAAAACGTATCTCAGACTTACTACACGAAGAAGCACAAAAATCCCCAGATTCAGCAGATGAACCTGTTCTAGAGGCGACCGTTGAGGAAGTTATAGAAGTGGAGGCGGAACTCGTAGAGGATTCATCAACAGATACGCCCGATAAAACTCCTGCTAAAAACTCAAATCCAACGAAGGCTGACTTAGAAGCAAGTGTGACAGAGTTAAAAACAGCTCTGGATCAAGCACGCGAAAGGGAAGAAGCTCTACAACAGCAAATTACCAATTTGCAATCCAATTTGGATGAGCAAAAATCTCTGATGGCTGACTTGAAAGGTGTTGTGAAGGAAACCCGTAAAGTGGAAGCTTCTTTACACCAGCAAATTGCCAATTTGCAGGCGGATTTGGATGAGCAAAAAAAATTGCTAAACAAGCATCAAAAAGCTCAAGAGCAAGCCAAACAGTTGAAAACAGAGCTAGAGCAAGCCAAAAAAGCAGCGATGCAACTTGCAGAAGCGAACTCTAAGCTAATTGAAGAAGCCAATGCTCTACACAAAGCGCCGCAAGCTGCTCAACCACAGAAGCACAAAACATCTGAGCGGGTATCTAACATCTTCTCTGAACCTCCAACCGATGAGCCTGCTGATTTTGCCTCAAAAAGTTGGTTGCTGTAAATACTCTTAGTAAAGAGGGCGAATAGAATTCGCATCTATACAGACTAAACCCACCTATGCGGGTTTCAAAAGTCCGCGTTAGCGTAGCGTGCGCGTTAGCGCATAGGCGGATTTTGTTGAATAGAAGCGAAGCAACTTCTGCCCCCCGTCTTCTTGAAGGGGGGTAAGGGGGTTGGCGTAGCCGCGATTTCTAATCGCCAGGTATATTTGCAAGATTGGGATGTATAGAAGTAGGGGCGGGTTAATAACCCGCCCCTACTTCTAAGCGCACTTGTTATTTAGCTGAATTCAAAATCCGAAATTGATTAAGCAGGATTTGCTTGCGCTCTTCTCTGGAGTAAGTTGAGAATCGAAGCTTTTTCCAGAAGTCCTACTAGCACGCCGTTTTCACGAATCACGGGTAGTTGAGTGAGTTTTTCTTGTTCTAGTAGTGTTACCACTTCTAGTAAAGATTGATCGGATTTGACGGTTGTGGAGAATTCGACGGGTTTTGTTAGCTGTGCGACTGATATTTCAGTCCACTGGGAGGTTGGGACAGCTTTGAGATCGTCAACTGCGATCGCTCCCACTAATTGTCCTTCCTCATTGGTAACTAAGAACCGCGACGCTTCGTTTTTGCCAATGATGTACTCGTTAACAAACTCTCTTAGGGAAAGCGACTCAGATACAATCGGGCTATCACTCATGACTGCATCTTCTGCGGTCAAAGCGGCTAATTGTTCTTGCACTCTAGCAGCTTGGGTTGCTCGACCCGCGTTTTGCAGCAAGAACCAACCGATTAACAAGTTCCAGAAGTTGAGACCGCCGCCTAATAGTAGAGGAACCAGACCAGAAGCGATCGCTATCCAACCAATGACTTGACCGGCGCGACCCGCAAACACGACACCTTTATAAGGATTGCCGGTGATCTTCCAAACCAACGCCTTGAGGATATTCCCACCATCCAGGGGCAAGCCAGGAATCAGGTTAAACAGCGCCAGCACTAAGTTGACGTAAGCCAGCACTCCGAGTATTGCTCCAAACGGCCCGGAAATGCTCGTGGTAAAGCCAATCGCGCTAATTAGACCAAACAGCGCCAAACTGACTAAAGGCCCTGCGATTGCCAGCCAGAATGCTCCTGCTGGGGTCTTTGATTCTTTTTCTAAGCTGGCGAGACCACCAAACAGAAATAAGTTGATAGATTTAACTTCAATTCCCTGCTTGATAGCCACAAAACTGTGTCCCAGTTCGTGCGCCAAGACGGATGCAAACAACAGCAGCGCCGCAATTAATCCCAGTAGCCAGGGTAATCCCCCGCCGAGTCCGGGAAATTGAGCCGCTAGTCCACTGCCATAACTCACCGTCACCCAAGCCAGGACAAAGAACCAGGTTGGATGTACGTTGAAGGGAATTCCGAATAAATTGCCGACGCGAATCGTGCCGTTCATTACGCCACCTCTGATTTAACATCTGAGAGGCTTAAATTGAACCTCTCTTTCTTGCACCTCTTTATCGTAACGATATGTAACGAGCATTTTAATCTTTCAGCTACCGTACTATCCGTCCGTTAAGGTTCGGTTTTGGAATAGCCTAGTGTGAGGCATTCTTACTTTTGCCTCGGCATAATAGAATCAGTACTGCTCTTGAAAGGCTGACTTCTGCATCACGTCCTTGGGGCAGAAAAGCTCTCCCAACCTCGACGACCGCAGGTGTCTTCCTATGCCCGTCTCCGAAACTCAAATCACCCGCTCTTACAATCAAGAAGAGATTCAGCAAATTCTCCAGATTGCGATCGCGCGTCAAACTGACGACACAGAATTTACCCGCGAACAGCTACTGGAAATCGCCTCTGAATTAGAAATCTCTCCAGAGTGTCTTCAGGTGGCAGAACAGCAGTGGCAAGCCAAACAGGGAGAAATCCAAAAGCGGCAGGATTTTAATCTCTACCGACGCACCAAATTACAGAAACAAGCTGGCAAATATACAATCGTCAATTCGTTTTTGATGCTGCTGAATATCGTGAATGCCGGTCAGCTTTCTTGGTCTTTATATATCGCCTTATTCTGGGGATTAGCTCTGGGGCTTAATGCTTTGAATACCTTTCAATCTGGAGGCGAAGATTACGAAAAAGCCTTTCAGAAATGGTATCGTCAGTACCAATTGAAACAATCACTGACCACTGTTTGGGATAAGGTTCTCAAAGCTTGGCAGACTTAAAACATATTCCCCTAGCGAAGAGAAATTTGCGGCTACGCAAAGGAAGGGGGTTGAAAATCAGTCTTGATGAGCGAGAATTTTGTCTAGAGACGTTGTATGCAACCTCTTGGGATTCGGTAATTCATGCTTGGCAGATATGCCAAAGGCGCGATCGCGTACAGCCCTTTGGGCATGAAAACAGCGAAGCGAGGGATTAGCCTCGCGCTGACTTGTCAGTTCTCATTTTCCCCCAGTCAGCATATCTCCTACAGGAACAGCTTTCGTTTGCCTTAAAATAATCCTGTCGGCTTGGTTAAACTAACCAGACTTTTACGGCTAGACAAGTTACGGCTAGACAAGTTCTCTCTGCATTCTCCCTGCATTAGATATGGTTCAGTACACTCTCGCACAAAGCCCAGAAGTCATCCTGACTGTTTCAGGCAAAGATTCAAAAAAAGCCCGTGAGAAAGCGATGGAGCAGCTCATGGAACTCATGGATGCAGACAAGCTACCCACCGATCTTGAAGATGGATTTAGTCCGGAACAACTGATTGAAGTCAAAGAGCTAGAAGCGGATGGGACTAGCGATGAAGACGCCGTAACCCAAGCTGTACAAGTTCTGAGCAACCTTGCCACACTGAAGCTGAAGGTGCAGGAGTCACGCGCCGAGGCGCTGAAGGTTCGAGCTCAAGTAGATATCCTGTTTTCAGAAAAGTCGGTGAGTGAAGAGGAAATCGCGCAACTCAAGGACGGTTTTAAGGTTCTCAAAACCTTTGCTCAAGTGAATCTGCGCTACCACGAGGCTCGCTCGAAAGCAGAGCAAGCTCGGAGCGTGTTAGATCAAGCTTTAAAATCTCCTGAAAGTTAATTTCTCTGCTTAGGCGCATCCGCTGCGCGATCGCGTCAGCGAGAATTCAGACTTGAGCAGCGATCGCGTTGTTGAGTTTTTCTCTCATTCGCAGCGCCAAATGCATCTGTAACCACCCAAGAAGATAAGCAATGATTCAATTTGGTAAAACTCCTTCTGATTCCGGAGAAAAAAGCTGGCGAAACCAGCTGGCTCAGTTTGTCAAAGCTAATCAGCAAGAATTGGCAGCCTTATCTTGGGGTTTGTGGTTAGAAAATGGAGACACTCAAGGTTATCTAGGGATCGATGTGCAACCGAAGCCGCATTTCGTCTATTGTCCAAAAGAGGCAATAGAAACACTCAATAATAAAGTCGAGAATCAGCTTCAGGAGATGGTAGGAGTTGTGGAGGCTCATAACCCTGAAGTGGAGGTTCTGATCATTGGAATTGGCGAGGGGCAAATAAAGCTGGTTCAGTTTCAACCAGAACCTCCACCTCCCGCTTGCTTTGAGAAAGTCGCCGCAGATGTTAATACATTGCTAGAGCGATTAGAGCAGCAGATGGACGAGCAGATACAAGGTTAAATCCTAAAAAGCGATCGCGTCAGCGTATGTATTCTTAGTGCTACTCGCACGCTTGCTAGTGAGGGGAAACGCGATCGCATCTTTCATCAACCACGTTAGCGAGTTAATCAGAACGCCTAGATGCCATCTGTTCGTCTAAACTCACTGGTCCAGACCCAATATAGTACACCATCAGTAATCCACCGATAATTGCTAAGTTTTTCATGAAGGCATTTACTTGCATTCGGTCGGCAAAATCGGTGTGAAAAATTAGCGTAGCCGGAATCATAAAGATAATTAGTGCGATCGCTCCCCAACGCGCTTTGTAACCAAGCAATATTGATAATCCGCCAGCCAATTCAAGAATAATTGCCGCAACGAGCAACAATGCTGTCAGGGGTAAGCCCTTGCTAGCCATAAACTGCTGCGTGCCACTAAAGCCCGTAATCTTGTCAAAGCCAGACTTTAAAAAAATGGCGGCTAAGAAAGCCCGTGCTATGAGGGGGATGTATTTTTCCATATTGACCTGCGATCGCTTAGCCTTTAACTTACAACAACAGGCGGGCGGGAAGCAAAGAATGGTATAAGCGATCGCATCCACTCTCTGACAACAGCATCCTGAAATTTACCCCGCCATGTCCTGAATCACGCGCATAGCGGCATTGTGTCCCGCCGCACCAATCACAGAACCGGCTGGGTGACAGCCTGCACTAGCAGAGTATAGCCCTAGAATGGGGGTAGCGTAAGGCAATCTGTCAGCGAAGCCGAAAGAATTATCAACGTGGTGGATATGCCCGCGAGTCAAGCCGAAGTGCTGCTCAATTTTCTGGGGATGCAGGGCGAACACATCTTGGACTAATTGTGAGGTGCCGGGGGCGAAGCGATCGCAAATTGACAACAAATGCTGAACATAGCGGCTTTCCTCCTTCTCCCAGGTTGTTCCTTGCAATTCATAGGGTACCCACTGCACAAATAGGGCTGAATTGTGGTGCCCGGAGGCATCCTGTAGAGAGGGATCGAGGGTGGTGTGGATATACCACTCTATTGCGGGAAATTCAGGTAAGCGCCCTGCCTGCACATCAGCGAAAGCACGATGCAACATCCCCATCACCTCTTTTTCATCCGGTAAAAGGTGAATTGTCGTGCCGTACTGTCCGCAATTTTGGGGCAGGCAGGTAAACTCAGGGAGTCCGCGCAGACACAGATTCACCTTAAATGTTGAACCATCCTTCTGATAAGCATCGAGTCGGGAGTTGTATTCCATCGGCAAATTCTCAGCCCCAACTAGCTGGCGCAAGCGGAAAGGATCGGCGTTGACAATCGTTGCCGTGGCGTTTATTTCAGTGCCATCCTGAAAAACAACACCTTTAGCAACACCTCCTGATAGCAGAATCTGGGTAACGCCTCGCCCTGTTTCAATTTGTACTCCTGCCTTTCTTGCCGCTTCTGCAAGGCGATTCGTCACTGTACCCATTCCACCCTTTACGATCATCCAAGTGCGATCGCTACCCGGTAGCCGACACATATTATGGATGAGAAAATTCATGCCAGTACCGGGAGTATCCCAGGTGCCATACAATCCTGAGAAGCCATCCGTCACGGCATACATCGCTTTTACTAAGTCGCTTTTGAAATTAAATCGATCGAGATACTCTCCGACTGACTTGCGGCAGAGATTGATAAAGACTTGGCGCAATTCTGGGCGCACATACCGTTCTGCCGTCTCTTCAATCGAAAGCGGTTCCTCTAACCAAGTGGGGGCAATATCGTCGCGCAGCTGGGCAAGTTCATTCTGTAGCGCTTCGTTTGCTTGCCAATCTGCTTCCGAGAAGAACGATATAAACTGCCGTTTCATCTCTTCTTGGTTTGAGCCAAACAGCAGATAACGCTTGTCAGTTGTGGGCAAAAAGTAGTGCGGATCGCGCCGAATCACCGGGATTTCCACATCAAGAAGGCGAATTAATTCCGGTGGCATCAACCCCAACAAATACGCACCCGTCGAAGTGCCCAAATTGGGTGCTGTCGGGAACGGATGCTCAGTGCGGCAGGCACCGCCAATCACATCCTTTGCTTCCACTACTAGAACCTTTAGCCCCTGACGTGCCAATAACAGTGCTGCCACCAAACCGTTATGTCCAGCACCCACCACCAGTACATCTACAGAATTCTCGATCCAAAGCGGTTTCATGCTCTTTTGCTGCTTCTGTTTTCTGTGCGTTCTTTGCGGTTCGTTTACAATAATATTCCCGCGATCGCAGCGGTCATAAAACCCGCGAACAAACCGCCTATCATCGCCCTGACACCCATTCTCGCTAAATCTTTTTGACGGTTCGGTGCCATCCCACCAATCCCGCCGATTGTGATTCCAATCGAGCCAATATTGGCAAAGTTGCACAAAGCGTAGGTTGAGATAATTACCGCCCGTTCGGATATTGCCTTCTGCTCAATTAGAGTCTTCAGATCCAGATAGGCGATAAAATCATTCAAAATCGTCTTTTTTCCTAACAACACTCCCACCTGAGCGCAGTCAGCCCAAGGCACTCCGAGCAGCCACGCAACGGGAGCCATTACAAAAGACAACATCCACTCCAACGACAGCAAAGGCACGCCAAGAAGCCCCCCCAACCATCCCAGGAGCGCATTGACGAAAGCCAGTAACCCCAAAAAGGCAATGATCATCGCCGCGACATTCACTGCCAGTTTCGTCCCGTCAATTGCTCCCCCAGCTGCTGCGTCAATCGCATTCACAAAGGTACTCTCCACCTCTATCCCTGCCTTGCCAACCGTCTTGGGGACTTCCGTTTCTGGATAAAGCAATTTTGAGGCAACCAGCGAAGTCGGGGCAGTCATGAAGAAAGCGGCAATCAGATGTGCCGGTGGAATCCCAAAGGAGAGATATGCCCCTAATACGCCACCCGCAATTGTCCCAAAGCCCGCGGTCATTACTGCATGAAGTTCTGATTGCGTCATCGTCGCCACATAAGGCTTCACCAGTAACGGTGACTCAGTTGGCCCTAAAAAGACGTTCCCCGCACACGATAAAGACTCAGCCCCTGATGTTCCCATCGTCTTCATCATGACCCACGCCATCCCATTCACCACTCGCTGCACAATGCCGTAGTGGTATAGCACCGTGATGAAGGAAGAAAAAAAGATAATTGTGGGCAGCACTTTAAAAGCAAAAAAGTGTTCGACAAAGTTATCTCCAAAGACAAATTTGGCACCCACATCAGAGAATTCTAAAAAGCGGCTAACGACATCGCCGAGAAACTTAAATACAGCTAAACCGCCGGGAGTTTTCAGAATCAGCAGTGCAAAAATAAACTCTAACCCAAGCCCCCAAAATACCGGACGCCAACGCACAGCACGCCGGTTCACTGAGAAGGCATAAGATAATCCCACAAAAACAGCCAACCCCAGTGCTGAAATCAACCGCTCCATCGACTCTCTCAGGGCTAAGTTACAATACGGCGTATCATAGCCTGGATGTGTGGGCAAGAAAGTATCAGCTGAGCCTGCGGATTCTATCTTTGTGGGGATGGATCGGAATGAATTACGACAACATTCAAGGCGATTAAAATTTTGGAGAGATCGTAAAATGGTACGAATTTTTCTTTCCGCTGGACATGGTGCTGGCGATCCGGGCGCACAATCTGGAGGCACTACAGAAGACAGAGAAATGCGGCTTACCCGCGATGCTGCGGTTAAGGAAATGCGATCGCGCGGTTTAGAGGTTTCCTCTGTTCCCGATTCCCTGAGTTTGAAGGAAACGATTACTTGGATCAACGCCTACTCCCGCCGTGGCGACGTCGCTTTAGAAATTCACGCCGATTCCGTCGGGAACACCAATATCCGGGGTGCCAGCGCCTTCTATACTGATGGCAACGAGCAACGCGAAACCGATGCCCAGTTGCTGCTGCAATCCTTACTCAAGGCAGTTCCCAGTTTGCCGTCTCGTGGCGTTAAATCGGATATTGCCACGGGTGTTGGTAGTTTAGGTTTCTGCCGTCAAGTGGATATTCCCTCTGTGCTGATGGAGTTGGGGTTTATTACCAATCCAAGCGATCGCTCTTTATTTCAAACCAAGCGCCTAGACTTCGCCCGTGGATTGGCGGATGGTCTAGAAGCATGGAGTCGGAAGGAAGCTCAGAGGCAGGGCTTAACGCCTCCCCCTCCTCCTAGCTACCCCGTTATTAGTGTCAAAATCAACGCCCAGCTATATCAAAATCAAGGAATTTTGGTGAATGGGAATGCTTGTATTCCGGTTGTTTTTCTAAAGTCTTTAGGAATCGATCCGAGTAAAGTCGCAGACTTCCGCACCACTACTCACCGAAATCTCGAATATATCAAAGCGGTAGATTTGCAGCCATTTAAAGTATCCGTTAAATGGGACAATCCAACCCGCACAGTCGTTTTAACAACCTATTAATTTGCTTTCAATTTATTGGGTCATGGGTAATTTATAATCGGTTAAATTTTTGAGTTTTGAATAAACAACTCATGACTCACTGCTTATGCGCGATCGCTCTAAAATTACCAATTCCCGATTCCCCTATTGTTCAATGAATATTCAATGAACCCATTTTCGGCTGTATCGCTGACAGCAATTGTTTTGGCAGGTGGAAAAAGCTCCCGCATGGGGCGGGATAAAGCCTTAATTTCTGTTAACGGCGTTCCCCTGATTCGGCGGGTTTGTGAAGTTGCCCAAGCGTGTGCTTCAAAAGTGTATGTAGTAACGCCGTGGATCGAACGATACCAAGATATTTTACCCAGCACCTGTAAATTAATTCGAGAAGTCGGGACAGGAGAACCCCGCCCTTTTTCTACAGAGGAAAAAACCCACGGGCCACTGATTGGCTTTGCCCAAGGACTCTCGCCAGTGCAAACAGAATGGGTGCTGTTACTTGCCTGCGATTTGCCCAATTTAAAAGAGGAAATTTTGCTCAATTGGGTACAGCATTTACCTGAGGTGCCAGAAGATTGTATTGCCTTTCTTCCCCGACATCCCAAAGGCTGGGAACCGTTATGCGGTTTTTATCGCCGCTGCTGTTTGCCTAGCTTGACTGAATTCATTCATAAAGGGGGCAGATCCTTTCAGCAATGGTTGTCTCAACATCCCGTAAAAGAACTGCTCCTAACCGAGCGATCGCTCTTATTTAATTGCAACACACCGGCTGACTTGGGAGAGGTAATGGGTAATAAGAGTTTTGAATTTTGAGTTATAAAGACGCGATAAACTTTTTACCTTTTACTCATTACCCATTACCTATTACCTATTACCTATTACCTATTACCTATTACCATTTAAGGATTAACCGGCGCAGCCGGAACAACGGGTTCTGCTTCCAAATTGGGCAAAGGTGACAACTGAGGAAGAGGTGCCTGTGGCGGCGTAAAGTCCGGCGTCGGCTTCGCGGGTGGCGGTGGCGCAAAGGTGGGGGATAAGTTGCGGGGCAAATTATCTGCGGAAATGCAGGTATCCAGCGCTTTAGTGGCAGAAATCTCTAACTGACGATTCAAGCCAACAACGCATTCAGCAAAGCGGACGGGTAGGAGGCTACGACGACAGGATTCGAGGACCTCAAGCAATGGCGGGTTTTTGGTATCTTGGGAAATATTAATCACGCACCTGCCTAACTCGATGGGACGTCGCACCCGGAGACAGGCAGCCAGAGCATCTTGTGAGGCAATCTGAGTTTCTCGGTTAATATTAAACACGCAAGCAGATAAATCTGTGGGTTTAAGGGCATCCGAACAGCTAGAGGCAGAGAGTTCTGTAGAGATACCAACCGCCCTTAATTCGGCAGCGCAGTATTGAAAGGGGCTGAAATGGGTGGCGGTGGCAGGAACGGTCTCAACAGCGATCGCCAAAAATCCTGCGGTAAGGGCTAGCCCAGTCGTGGATAATCGTCGGGAACGAGACAAGGCACGTTCGCTACTTTTGTTTTGCATGATAGTTCTACATAAGTAGGTCACAAGCTATCCTACTTGGACATTGGTAGCAGTTTGCACCTTTGTACTCAGTCTAATGTTATCGGCTGCAACTAAAAATGCGATTAGGGAAGCGAACCGACAGGTCGGCGCTTTGCTATCGCACTCCAAAAGCGAATAACAATCGAACCCCACATCTGCACCCAAGAAGTTAGCAAGTTAAAATCTAGAATCAAATCTAGAAAAATAGAGACGTTCTCACAGAACGCCTCTATTAAAGGTTACTAAATTCAAAGCTGTAACCTTAAACCTTTTTAGTATTCAGGCACCGAAGGGTCAATTTCTCGACTCCAAGCGGTAATTCCGCCTTTGACGTTGGTGCCTTCTATTCCAGCTTGTTTCAAAATACCCAGCGCCTTCGCCGAACGTCCACCCATCTTACAGTGGGCAATCAAGCGATGACCGTTGAGCAATTCCTTCACTTGGGCGACACCCGCACCATTTTCAATATCTGGTAACGGAACCAAAACGGAACCCGGAATTTTAGCAATTTCGTACTCGTTAGGATTGCGAACATCAAGCAGGACAAAATCATTTGCACCGCTATCGAGCAAGTCCTTCAATTCCCGAACCGTCATTTCTGACATTTCCATCTGCTGTTTTGCCTCTTCCGCTTTTGCTTGTGGAATACCGCAGAATTCTTCGTAATCAATTAATTTGTCAATGACTGGTCTTTCCGGGTTCGGACGCAGTTTCAGTTCCCGGAACTTCATTTGCAAGGCGTCATACAGCAACAACCGCCCACTCAAGGTATTCCCCTGACCTAAGATGATTTTGATCGCTTCAGTTGCCTGGATGGTGCCAATCACGCCGCACAGAACGCCGAGAACGCCTCCTTCAGCACAAGAAGGTACTAATCCGGGTGGTGGCGGTTCCGGATAGAGGTCGCGATAATTGGGACCCCCTTCGTAGTTAAATACCGTTGCTTGACCTTCAAAAAAGAGGATGGAGGCGTAGACGTTGGGCTTGTTTAACAGCACGCAAGCATCATTAACGAGATAACGTGTGGGGAAGTTATCGGTGCCATCTACGACAACATCGTAGGGTTCAAGAATTTGCAGGGCGTTCTCTGAACTCAGGCGGGTTTCGTACAAATCAACTTGGCAATCAGGATTAATTTCTAAAATCCGGTTTTTTGCCGATTCAATTTTGGGTTTCCCTACCCAAGAGGTGCCGTGAATGACTTGCCGTTGTAAGTTGGAACTATCAACGACATCAAAATCCACAATTCCGATGCGTCCGATACCAGCAGCTGCGAGATACAGCAGCAGGGGCGAACCCAGTCCACCTGTACCAACACACAGGACACTGGCGGCTTTGAGGCGTTTTTGTCCTTCCAGTCCAACTTTGGGCAGGATTAGGTGGCGAGAGTAGCGTTCGTATTCTTCTTTGGAAAGCTGGATTTCATCCAGATTGGGATTGAGCATGGCCTTTTAGTGAGGGCAGACAGAGTTAACAGCCTATCAAAAATACAATAGTCTTTGTATCCTTGGGTCTTAATCGTTTTTAAAATTAAGTTATTAATCTAGGTTGTTTCAACAATTATCATTTCTTCAGGCTGGAACTGGTGGGCGTCGTCGAGACTCCAGTTGCGGAGATCGCCAGCTTTACCTTGTTGAACAGAGACAATAATATACGAGTACACTGACCACGCACACGCTCGATCGAATTCAGAAGGAATTGCTGGATGGTCGGGATGGGAGTGGTAAATTCCAATGATATCAAGTTGGCGATCGCGTCCCAGCTTTTGTACTTTTAGCATATCTTTGGGAGCGATCGCGTATCTATCTCGCTTATCTGAACCCAGTTTGGCGGAACCTTCAATTTCTTGAAATACTTCTACTGCTTCTGCATTCCAGCGATTCTCGGTTGGCATGACTTCCACTACGGTTTTGCCATCTTCCGCCAGTTTACCCAGCAGCAAACCGCAGCACTCTTCGGGATAGGTGCTTTCGGCATGGGTGCGGATGGCTTGCAAATGCTGAGGGTGGAGTTTTAATACTGCCAAGATGCCAAATCATCCTGCGCGAGACGTGGAACTATTGTATGCCACAGATGTCTCTCGTTTTGATTGTCTGACTATCTGCTTTTCTTTCACAACAGCCTTGCTTCTATAGGAATTTTGAAGAAAATCTTCTCTCTTCTCGCTGCTGCCTTGTCTATCAATTCGTTGAGATTGAAACGACAAATTTTATCGGGAATTCAATCAAAAATATTTTTAATTTCCGGAGGGTTGCTGTAAAATTCCAGAAGTTAATTGTATTGTTCTAAATTTCAGCAATATATATGGGCGCATAGATTCCAATTATAAAAAATATAGTACCAAAGCGAACAATATTTGTATAGTGCCAATTTCTTTAATTTTTAGCAGCGATCGCTCAATGCGTCAGTGAGCTTTACCTGCGCCCAGATACAGTTCTCCTACCTTCGGATCGTTCAAGAGTTCGGAGCCGGGACCTGTGAAGCGATCGCGTCCTGTATCCAGCACATAACCCCGGTGTGCCATGCCTAAAGCTTTCCGGGCATTTTGTTCCACCAGGACAATTGCTTTGCCCGTTTGATTAATCGCTTGAATCTGCTCAAAAACGTTATTGACCAATAAGGGAGACAGCGCCGCAGAAGGTTCATCCAGCAGCAACAGAGTAGGTTCCAACATCAAAGCTTTTCCCATCGCCAGCATCTGCCGTTCTCCCCCTGACAGAGTTCCAGCCCGCTGATGCCGCCGTTGAGCCAGAACCGGAAAGGTGGCAAAGATATGATCTTTGAGCGGTTGCAAAGGGACATTGCGAATAAACGCGCCCATCTCCAGATTCTCTTCCACTGTCAGCGATGGGAACACATTCGAGATTTGCGGCACGTAGCACATTCCTCGGCGAACAATTTGATCCGACTTTAAGCCAGCAATATTCTCGCCTTTGAAAGTAATTTTGCCTTTATGAGGGTTTAAAAGCCCAAAAATAGTCTTTGCTAATGTTGATTTCCCGGCACCATTAGGGCCAATTACGGCAACTAATTCACCTGGATATATCTTGAAATTCACCCCTTGAAGGATATCCAAATCTTTGACATATCCCGCCCAAACATCTTCAACTTCTAATAAAGGTTCATTAGTCATTCGTTCTTATTTATTATTTAATATTTATTTTTTATGGTTCATGATGTATTGCAATTCCTGCATCAACCATGAACCATGAATAATCAACAATTAGGGTGTTTTTTGCAAATCGGGGCGTTCTTCGGGAACAATTGCGCCTTCCACGGGGCAGACTTGTAGGCAGATGCCGCAGTCAATGCAAGTGGAAAAATCAATCCAGTACCAGTCAGTCCCCTTCGTGTTTTTGCCAGGTCCTTCGTGAATACAAGCAACAGGGCAGGCATCGACACAATCAGCGACGCCTTCGCAGGTATTAGTAACAATCGTATGCGGCACAGTGTTCTCTCTCTTGGGATTGGCAGACGGCTGCTTCTATAGCCTACCAAAGTCTTTTGAAAGCTGATAGCTGAAACGAGACTTTTTAAATGCAAAAATATGCAAATAAAGGTGAAATTTTGCAAGAAAAATCGCCTCCCCTTTGCGTACCTCTGCGCGTACCTTTGCGTTAAAAAATCTAACTCAGCGTCTCAATTTTAGTAGCACCCTCAGCTTCCACCCAGGCAATGCGACGGATGTGACGGCTACGGGCATATTCTCGCACATCTTCAGGCGATCGCTCCCCTAAATCCATTTCCACCCGTACCAGATGAATAGAATCTCTCAGGGTTTGGGCGTAGGCGAACGCTGCCAGATAGGCTTGGGGAGATGAAGGAACGACTAACCAATCACTCGCGGGCGTTTCGCGGGGCATCCCAGCCTTCGAGAGCAAGACTTGATATAAGTCTTCAATATTCAGCGCAAAGCCAATACTGGGGTAAGTTTGCCCCTGGGGATGATAGAGTCCCAGCAGTTGGTCATAGCGTCCACCTTGGGCTAAAACCCGTGCTTGAGTGTCTGTATCGCTAACGACTTCAAACACAATGCCGGTGTAATAGTTAAAGGTTTGGATCAAGCTGAGATCCAGAGTTACGGGGAAGCTTTGCTGATGGGAACAGCCTTCACTGAGAAGATCGATCAGGGATTTCAGAGTATTGACTGTTTGCCGCTCAGATTCTGCTAAATCTAGGGTGGAAACTTGTTGCAGCACATCAGCAGGATGTCCCCGCAGCTCAAATAGAAATAAAGCTCGTTCTCGCAATTCGGGGGAAAGGGGCAGAGTTTCCAGTGCGATTCGATCGAGATGCGCGATCGCCCGTCGCACTTTTTCTTGCAGATGAACTGGAAACGGAGAAAAAAGCGATCGCGTTAACCCCGCTTCTCCCAAAATTACCTGCCACTGGCTTAACCCCAGACACTTCAAGCAGTCTCCCAGCAACAACAGCACCTCTGCATCTGCCAAGACACCCCCCGCACCCAACAGCTCTACCCCTGCCTGGTAAAATTCCTGCTGACGTCCGTAATTACTGCCCTGCGAACGGCGGAATACATTTGCGTTGTAGTAGAGGCGTTGCGGATAAGTAACACCAGCCATCCGCGTCACAGATGCACGGGCGATCGAAGCCGTCAGTTCTGGGCGCAGTCCCAGCGTCCCCTCCTCAGCATCCTGGATTTGAATCACTGTGGAGCGCTGGATTGCTCCGCCTGCCATCAAAGTATCCAACCGCTCTAGAGTGGAGGTGATAATCCGGTGATAGCCCCAGCGGTGATACACCTGCTGCAACCGATCTTCAATCCAGCTTTTTTGAGCGACATCGAGAGGCAGCAAATCCCTCGCGCCTGCCGGGGGTTGATAAACCATTCAGTCGTTGTTTTTTGTTAGTTGACAAGCGATTTTCAAGCGAAGTATTCACGATTAGCGAGTTGACGGTTTGACTCTAGCTCTCACCGAGAACTTCCAAACATCTAATAGCCGAGTTGCTAATCGAAGAAATCGCTTTCTTATTTCTTCTTACCAAACATACCAAATAAACCGCCTCCAGACTTATCCTCCGGCTTGCCCTGCCCTGGCTTGCCCTGCCCTGGCTTAGGCGGCGTCGTTGTCTTGCCACCCGCAACTTTTTGTGCCAGCTTGTCTAGTGCCTGTTTGCCCTCTATCCCAATCGGATCTTGAGGGTTTAATTTCAAAGCTTGGGTGATATGTACCTTCGCCATTGTCACCTTAGGCGGAGTTTGCTTCAAATAAACCATCCCTAATAAGCTATGGCAACGGCTATTGTTCGGCTCCATTTTCAGGGCTTCCCGCAACTCTATCTCCGCCTTCGCAAACTGGTTCTTCGTTATCAACTCATCAGCACGACGGAAATAGGGTTCCGCAACTGATGATGGTGTTGGTGGCGGTGGGGGCGGTGGGGGCGGTGGGGGCGGCGATGCATTTCCGCCAGCAGCCCCCGTGGCAGGACGTTTATCTGACATCATCGGGGTTGCTACCCCAGAACCCCCCTTCCGCCTCAGATAAACCATATTCAGTTCGCTGATTTGAGCCGTCACTTCTAGGACTTGGCTCAAAGATTCATATTGCGTTTGTGCTAGCTTTTGCAGTGCCGTTTTATAGGAATGCTCTAAATCGCCCCCCGCTTGAGCTAACTGTTTCGCGGTTTCACCTTGGGGTTGAGCGTTCGCCCCTTCCCCAGCCAAGCGCTTACCCATGCGCCCGACCATAACGACGTATTCTGCCCGCGTGCGATCCTGAGACAGTTGCTCGTAGGCAGGATTTACCAATTTTGACAACATCTGGCTGGCACGCTGTTTTTCTGCTTCGTTTTCAGCCTTGCAACTATCCGGATGCAATCTCCGGGCAATTTTGAGATACCGTTTGCGGATGTCATTGACGCCTGCATCTACTGGCACCCCTAAAATTGCGTGGTGGTCTGTGAAATCAAACTTGAACAGTCCACGGTCGATCCGAAATGACATAGCCCGCTGTCCCACCGTCAGAGCCGAATATTCTTTCTAATATACTTCCCTTGCGAAACCTATGTGTGACCTTGCTTACAGAGAAGCCTGATTTTTAGCACTTTGCCATCTACTTATTGCCATCTACTTAGAGGTGTAATTTGCAAAAGTTCTTGACTGAGCTGTGGGTGTAGATAACCATTTGTCGCCAAAATCCGACCGGAATGAATCGCTAAAGGACTCCCATCATAGGCGCTGACTTTGCCCCCGGCTTCCTCCACGATTACCACTCCGGCTGCCAGATCCCAAGGCTGTAAACCCCTTTCCCAGTAACCATCCAGGCGTCCGCAGGCAACATACACGAGATCGATGGATGCGGAACCGCTGCGCCTGACACCCTGAGTGAGATGGGTAAGGTGACAAAATTCAGCGTAGTTATTGTCTGCGGTTTCGCGTCGATCGTAAGCAAAGCCGGTGACAAGCAAGCTTTTGCTCAACTCGGCTGTTTTGGAAACTCGGATGCTCCTCCGGTTGCAAGTGGCTCCTAAGCCTTTGGCAGCCCGATACAACTCCTGATGAAATGGATCGTAAACGACACCGACTTGGGGAACTCCGTCAATCAGTAACCCGATTGAGGCGGAGAAAAAGGGATACTGATGAGCATAATTTGTGGTGCCATCTAGGGGATCGATTGCCCAGAGGTATTCGCTGTTAGTATCTCCCAGTTGCCCGGATTCTTCTGCCAGGATTTGATGGTGGGGAAAATGGCGATTGATGACTGAAAGAATGGTGGCTTCGGCGGCTTTATCTGCTTCGGTTACGAGATCGCCTGGACGTCCTTTTTCTTCAACGGCTTCTAATTTGCCCCAGTAGCTTTGCAAGACGGCACCAGCAGCTAGCGCCGCCTCGGTGGCAATATCTAGAAAAATTTGCAGTTGGTCAGGGGTATGGTGTGTCATATTTGTGGCTAATAGCTAATGGCATTGAACAATGAATAATTAGCCATTCGCAATGAGCCGTTAGCGATTTTGACGCCGAAACTCTGCTGGAGTCCAGCGCATGGGTTTTTCTGGGTTCCAAATGCCCTTGCCCATAATTCGAGCATATTCTTGAGCGGTGGTGAGCCGTTGGTCATATTTGTTGTTGAGCGATCGCGGTACAAACACATACCCTTCTACCACCATCTGCTCGTTCAGCAATACCCCATCTTTCCACACATAAGCTAACCGGCGCTCAAACTGGTCTTTGCTCGATCCATCCGACTCTAACAAAACGGATTGTCCGCCAATCAACTGCTTGAGCCGCTCTTGAGCCGCCGATCCCCAAGGCTGCTGTTTCATGTCGGGTGCCTCGATTCCCAGCAGCCGCACTCGCTCTACCAAAGCGGATTGCTTGCTGGTATCCAGCACTTCCAGGGTTTGTCCGGTGACAACCCGCTCCACCTTCACGGTGACGCCTGTCGGAACTTCTTTCACTTGGCAACCGACCAAGAAAAACCAAAAGCCAAAAGCCAAAAGGCAAAAGAGAAAATTCTTTTGCCTTTTTGTTTTTCGCGATCGCCTTTGGTTATTCTTCATCCAGAGGTAAACCGAAACGGACTTTGCCCTTGCCAAAATAGCGACCGAACTGGAGTTCGTAAACTTCATCCTCATCCTGAGTTTCTACTTCCAAGTCGGAGCGAGGATAACTTACGCATAGTAGAGCATAGCCTTTGTCGCGCAGTTGCGGAGAAAGCCCCATTGCTTCTGGCTGATGGATTTCCCCTGAGAGGACGCGCACGGCACAGGTGGTACAAGCGCCATTGCGACAGGAAAAAGGCAACTCGACGCTCTGATGCTCGACGCTAGATAGGATATAGCGATCTTCTGGCACCTGAAGGTCATGGTGAGTGCCGGTTTGGCGATTGCGTATCCGAATGGTGTGGTAATTCGTCATAGTTTTAGTGTATTATTAAAAATCGCAGCTTTGAGTTGCACATTTCAAAATAAATAAACCTCTGGAGAGGTGGCCGAGTGGTTGAAGGCGCAGCACTGGAAATGCTGTTTAGGGCAACTTAACGTGGGTTCGAATCCCACCCTCTCCGTTTAAAATCAAGACTCAGCAATGCTGTAAGGCTAATCGCCCCAGAAGATTCTTCTGGGGCGATGGTTATTTTTGTCGCTCGCCTGATTATCAGCGCGTGAATCCCCAGCAGAAAAAGCGATTGGTATTTGATTTTGCAGCAGGAGTGTTGACGTTGGTGGGGTAAGAGCGATCGGATTCAAATTTGACTAGAGAGAAAGACGCGATCGCGCCTTTTGAATAAATTAGAAGTGCCCAATAACAAACAATAAAAAAAGGGTGAGCATTACCCACCCTAAGACGAATCAAGTAACCAACAGGATCGTTTATTTTGCGGGTTGCGCCTTGTTTTGAACCAGCAGCCGCTCAAAACTTAGGGCAAACACTCCCAGCGTCACCAGTACGATGCCGAAAATTGATATCGGCTGTAAAGCATTCTGAGCGCTCGGAATAATCAAAAATGCCAAAACTGCTGTTAACACAGGGCCACTAGAAGCGATAATCGAGGCTCGTGCGGCACCCAAGAAGCGAACGCCAAAGTTATTTAACAAATAGCCCGCTAGAGTTAATATCCCCAAGACAACGCCGCCGATAATCAAACCCAGGCGCTTATCCGGGATGACCTGAACAGCCAAATTTTCTGGTAATGGCAACATCAGACTGATGCTAGCCAGGACAAAGATGGTTGTAAACTGAACCAAGCTGACGGGGACGGGGTGAAGCTTTTGAAAGCCAAGCTGCATAAAAATCAGGTAGAAGGCAAAGGCGATTCCTGAGGCGGCGGCGGTGCCAACTCCCACCCCAGAAATGCTTGCCACCCCACTATTAACCGCCGGGAAGATTTTAGGCCAAGCTGCGAGGATAACACCCAAGGAAATCGTGCACATCACTCCAACGCGCAGGAAGGTGGGGCGATCGCCAAAAAACAGCCACGCCAGCGGGACTGTAATAATTGGATACATAAACAGAATTGTCACTGCAACCCCTGGGCCAATTTGGGGGATGGCGATATAAATCAGCACTTGCGACAAAAACAGGAAGAAGCCACTCCCGACTACCGTTAAAAGTCCGCGCCGGTCTGGATCTAATAAAAACTTCTTAATATCCCTCCACACGTTGGGATAGAGAACGATGGCAAGTAAAGCCATTAAAGGCAGCACCACCATCATGCGGAACCACAAAATTAACAGCGAGTTGCCCAAACCTAGCTTGATGAATCCTCCCAAGGAAAACAAGTTAAAAATTTGACTTTCTCTGCCAATGATTTGGACAACCACGTTATGAACCGACAGCGCCACGGTAGAAATTAAAATCAACAATAACCCTAACTGACCTTGGGAGCTTGGTTTAGGTTGGCGTGGCGGTGGTAACGGGGCAGCCGGAACCGAGAACGGAATCGCATTCGCTTCTGGAGGCTGTTTGCGATCGCTATAAGCTTGTCCTCCCACCTCTGACTCGGATGGTACTAATGGCAGCGCATCGCTTTCTGCTTGCAGTTGTTCGTGCAGGCGATTGACGAGAGTTTCTAAAATTGCTTCTCCTTGTTGCTCCAAGCCGTGCATCCGCGACAGCTGCTGGGAGAACGAACTTTGATAGCTGCTGATGTCTTGTTGCAGTGTTTTAAAAGTCGTTCTTAGGGTTGTATCCAAGGAAGAGAGGATTCGGTAGGCACTGTCGTTGTAGTCATTTGCCGAGGGCGGCAAATTGGCGCTGCTAGTGCCACCCAGCGGGTGATAGGAGCTACCTGGTTGCTGGGACAGCCGTTGCATCAGCAGATCTTGCAGGTGTTCTGCGATCGCTTGGGTGAGTTGCCCAACTAAATATTGCTGCTGATCCTGATCAATTTGTTCTTGAGGCAGAGAGCTTTGGGACGAGGGTAATTGCTGACGCTGAGCTTGTAGATGATTGATCTCATCGACCAACCGGGATTTCTCAGCCTGGAGTCGCTCAACGTCTTGATTCAACTGGACGATGAGATTTTGCTTCAGGTTCTCAAGTTCCTGCGTCATCGCCCTCAAAAGAGCCTCTGTTGCCGTAGCATTTCCGGTGTTGTGATTTTCCGGTAGATTGTCCAGTTGCCCCATTAGCGTATAACCTCGGTACGATTGGCTATAACGAAGTGTAGTTTTAACTTAGTTTACTTAAGTCTTGTTAGTATTTCTGATATTTTGGCAGATACACTTTCTGATGGATGTGATTTTGCTCAACTAGGTGTTGTTTCTCTGATGAAGGAAAGTGTTTAATGTTTTGTCATCAATCCTGACAGATTACTCCAAAATTCTGGTGATTTTTAAGAGATTTTTCTGGTGAATTTAATTTTGTTCTAGACTGTTGAATCTTGCAGTGACTGCAAGAAAAACTACTTAGACACTATCCTCCCTCGACATATTGAAGAACAAAGAGGGAGTTTCTTCTTCCCGCGAGCGAGAGACTTTTGGAGGGTTCAGACAACTTTTGCAAGAAGTCTAATATTTTGATCCCTAAAGCCCCAATAAAAGGGGGAAGAAAGTTCGCGCCACGTTTAGAAGCAGAGGTTTGAGCTTTGTAATACGCGGATGAAACAGCGCCGTGTCTCCCTGCCTGAAAGCCAATTGATCGCTGGCATTTAGGATCGAGTTTTTGGACGCGGACGCATTTTCCCCAACAGGGTAGCAGCCGCCGCCTAGAAACTCCTTCCAGAAAGAGTGTATCCCAATCGGGCAACCGGAGAGGGGATGTAAAGTTTTAAATTGAATCCATCAAGTGGAAAATTCCGAATTGTCCCCCTATCTGACGGATAACTAGAAAGATAATTGCCCCCAAACCCGCACTAATGGGAAGGGTAATTAGCCAAGCGAGTCCAATCGATTGCAGCGTTTGGAACCGGATGGATTTCCAGTCTTTGACTGCACCAATGCCAACCACAGCACCGACAAGGGCGTGGGAGGTGGAGACGGGCAAGCCGAGCCGGGAAGCAAGCAAGATGGTCGTAGCGGTTGCGAGTTCGGCGCAGAATCCACCGCTCGGCTGGAGGGCAATAATGCCTTCTCCAATTGTCGCAATGACTTTTTTGCCCCAGACGGCAAGACCGGCAACGATACCGGCACCGCCCAATACTAGAATCCAGAGGGGAATGCTAAAGCCAGTGATAGGAACGGAACCTGTGCGATTGATATAAACGATCGCCGCTAAGGGAGCGATCGCGTTGCCAACATCATTGGAACCGTGGGCAAAGGCAACAAAGCAGGCACTTAATAGCTGAAACCGTGCTAGCTGACGCTCAATAGGATTGAGGATTTTAGATGGGGAGTTTGGGATTTCGCGGTTGTCCGTCTCATTGGCTCCCGCGATAACCCTTGTGTCTACAAGCTGCTCTGCTTCCTCGCGGGCTAATTGTCGCCAGATGAACCGGGTAAGGGCAACTGATGCGATCGCGCCAATCAAGAGAGGGATATCGTGGGCAGGAAGGTTGATGCCGAAACGATTTGTCAGCCAGGTATCGATGGGTTGACTCACAGAGGGTAGAACAATCACCCCAAAGACGCCCAGCAACGTCACGCTCAACCAGGGGATCCATTCGCGCAGTTGAAAAAGTGGGTTGGGTTGATCGAGAATCCAACGCTTGACAACGCTGTAGAATAACGCGGCAATCGTGCCACTGATGATCGGCGTTATCACCCAGGCGAAGCTGATTAGACCAATTAATGACCAATCAATGGCACCGACACCCGCCGCCACCCAGCTAAAACCGGCGATCGCGCCGACTACCGCATGAGATGATGCGACTGGCAAGCCCAGACTGGTGGCAATTTGCAGCCAGACGCCACAGGCTATCAATACCGAAACCATGCCAATCAGTAGCATCTGAGGTACGGCAGCGAACAGTTCTGGATTGACAACCCCGGTTGCCAGCGTCTCCGATACGGAACGACCAAACAGCACGGCACCTGTAAATTCCAACACTCCGGCAATCACCAATGCCTGCCGTAGGGTGACAGCCTTCGATCCCACCGACGTTCCCATCGAGTTAGCAACGTCGTTTGCGCCCAGATTCCAGGCAACGTAGAAAGCTAGCAGGGCAACAAAAACAATCATGCCGTAAATATAGATATTGACACAGCTAGTTTATCCGGTGAAGGATAGGGGAGCGAACTGAGAACTCAGCGTGCGGCTAACGCCTCGCTTCTCTAACGCGATCGCGCTGAAGGGAGAGGAAGCGGCGATCGGGATTTGAAGCGATGATTTTTACAAATCGAGGCAAAATTTGCGCGATTATCACTGCGGATACACGCGCCCAACTCTGTATAAGTATCTATTCAACGATTTGGGAAGACCGACTTCTCAATTGGAGCGGTGTGAGTTTAGTAGGGCTAATTTATGCGTTTTCCTCATGTTGCTGTTTGTACTTTAGCTGCTTTTGTGGCTGGAGGGATGACAGCCCAAGCAAGTGAAAGTCCGAGTTCCGAGGGTTCTCCCCAGGCAGCCGCGACCGATGAGGGGAGTGTTGCCACCCCGATGGTGACTCCTAGAAGTATGACAGCGATCGCTGCCCCAGAAATCCTACCAGAACCACGATTGTTATCCAGGCAGGAATTTGCGCGATCGCCTTCTCAGAATGCCCCAGGATTCGCTGCAAGGCAACTTCCGGCATTGACGGCTGCTCCCCAAACTGATTTGCAAGAAATCCCTGAAACTGCGGCGCTTCCCTCAAATAACCTCCTCTCCCAGTTATCAACAGCTTCTGATATTAACCAGTCTGCATCTGAGGAATCCGGGAGGAAAGCTTCTGACTTAGCTTCCTTCCGAAACGGGGAAACTGTTAACGAAGCGGCTGTAAATGAACGAACGATACCCAGTGGAGGTGTATTTACATCCAAGGCTGAGGCACTCCGTCCAGATGAGGCGATCGCTAACTCGTCAACGGTACAAACCAGCCAGTCAATGGCAACGGAACCGAAAGCCGGGAATACCTGTGCCTCGCAAAGAATCAAGAACGTTAAATCCTTAGATAATGCAACTTATCAAGTTGCTCAAGAAGGAACCACACTGGCGACAGAACGCTGTCCGAGTCCGGAACCTGTTGCGCCGCTAGCGTTGCCAGCACCCATTGAGGAATTTGAAGCTTCGCCCGCCCTGAGCATTTATATCCCAGTTGGCTATGGTGCAGATAGAAACACCGCCTTTATCAGCGGCACCTATCAACCCAACGTGCGAGAAGATAGCGGTTCTGTCGGGGCTGCGGGAATCGGCATCGGCTTAGGCAATGCCGATAAAGCCGTGGGGGTAGAACTATCCTACGCTTTAGCGACAAATGATAGCTTCGGCGAAGGTGGTTTTAATGGCAAGCTGCATCGTCGATTTGGGAGAGATGTATCAGCAGCATTAGGCTGGAATGGTTTTTTAAATATTGGTCACAACGACTTTGAACAATCCAAATATGGAGTTGTTACCAAAGTATTCCGAACGAGAGAATCTCTCAATGATGCTTTCAGCCGCGTTGCTTTTACGGTGGGTGTCGGCGATGGACAGTTCCGTTCCAACGGTGCGGTTGATGCAGGTGAAAACAATATCAACGTGTTTGGAAATTTGGCAGTTCGCGTTGTTCGACCTGTTAGTTTGATTGCGGAATGGACAGGACAGGACTTAGCATTGGGTCTTTCCATCGCTCCCTTCAAAAACTTTCCTTTTGTGATTACTCCAGCCTTGCGCGACGTTGCGGGTGCGGGTGATGGCTCTCGATTTGTATTAGGTGTTGGGACAGCATTGAAGTTTTAAGGAGGAGTACCCCAAATGCACACCATAAAATCTCTGGGTTGGGTTGTTGGCTTATCAATTGTGGCGCTGGGTATGGCTGCGCCTGCGAGAGCCGACCGTAGTTATTCTGATATCACGGGAACGAATATCTGGAACAATACGGCACCCGTTTTTGATACTGATGACAAGTTAGATCCGGAACTAACGGCAAATATTACCCGGCTTAACCAAGAGTCAGAAACAGCCTTTCAAGCCTGCGGGGCTGCTCTGACGGAACAAACTCCTACTACGCGCCGGTTTACTCGACAGCCTCAAACACCCCCCCCGGTTCCCCAAGCGTGTCAGCGTCTAGAGGAGTTAAGGACAGAAGTCGAAAACTTGAGAACGACTTTGCAGCAAAAAGACATTTCCAGAGCCAACTCCGGTTTGCGGACTTGGTAGCGGTTCAGTTGTCAGTTGCAGAGTCATTCTAGTGTGAGCAGGAGCAAGAATACGATGAGGCAGATGAAGCGTAAAAACGGTAGAACCGCCGGGTTCAAGTGGCTGCTGGGAGCGATCGCGGCTGGGTTTATGGGCGTGGCAACGCCCGTTCACGCTGAAGATTTGTTTGGCAATGAAGCTGTCCAGTTCCCGGTGGATACGACGATTGAATTTGAATTCAAAGAGTCCCACGGAGCTTATCGATCAACGCTTGGCGTTGTCAATTTAGATACGGGTGAAGAGACGGTGCTGTTTCAGGAAGTCAAACCCTATGACGACTTCGGAAGCGAACAGCCTCAGCCTTCCTCGCCCGGTCAAAATAATATTGGCACGGCAATCGATTTTCTGGGGACAGTTGATGGGGGAGCTGTAGAAAATCGACTCAGCGAATATACTTTTAAAGCGAATACCCGGTATGCTTTCTACCTGGAATCTGTTAGCCCTACAGGTCAAACTCGACGCAGTGTCAGATCCACCACCAACTTAGCAGCTGCGTTTAATGGCCGTTTGGATGGTGGCACGAACGAAGAAATTACTGGCGTTCGCATCGCCTGGGATGATACAGGGCTACCCCAACCTGGGAAAGATGAGGATTTCGATGACTTCGTGATTGAGGCGGGAGGGTTCCCGCCCGTTCCCTGCCCGCCAATCCGCTAATCGCAATTTCATTATCTTGATCCCCCAAATTTACCACCTTAAAAAGAGGAGGTAAATTTGGGGGATTTTGTTGTGAGTCAATATCAATTAACCAGAGCGATCGCGCTTCAGGAGATGAGGATGCGAACTGACAAGTCAGCGCTTCGCGATCGCTCCCAGTTATCGCAGCCACTTACACTCAAACAGAATAGAGATTGTTTGGCAAATTAGGTATTCCTTTGAGAGAATATTATTGTTGACATTCCTTGAGAGGAATATTAGAGTGAGAGGTAGCAAGTGGCTTGGATTTGGGAACTGTATCAGGACGCGAGTGGAGAGATCCCAAAGGATCTGCTGGCTTTCTTCGTTGGACTCATGCCACCAGATGAGTTCCCCCCAGATCCGCCTGTGCCAGTGCTAACCCTGTCAGAAACCAAGAGGCTGCAAGTTAATCTTGTCCGCTTGTGCGACAAGGGCTTGTTGTCTCTGACTAGCGACATTTTCGAGAAGTTAGAGCATGACCTGTACGAGTTTCGCATGACCAAGAGTGAGCATAATCCCCGGTTCATTCTGACTCCAGCGACTCCGCAGCGTTTTGTGGTGCTGCACGCCTTTATGAAGA
Source organism: Coleofasciculus sp. FACHB-542 (assembly GCF_014695825.1). Taxonomy (NCBI): domain Bacteria; kingdom Bacillati; phylum Cyanobacteriota; class Cyanophyceae; order Coleofasciculales; family Coleofasciculaceae; genus Coleofasciculus; species Coleofasciculus sp. FACHB-542. Next base: position 171,816 of record NZ_JACJPB010000028.1, read on the forward strand.
AATACGACGGTGGCATCCGTGACAGAGACAAGGAACCAGCAAGGATTAGACTGCGTGAGTTGAAAAGTAGGTAAGGGCGATGAAAAAGTACGACTTTCAAGAATGGCTCAACGCGAAAATTAGTGATGACCCAGAGGTAATTCTGGCGGGTAAGCTGGAATACCTGCGGTTGTACTTGACTGATGCTATGCGCGAGTTACGGACTCAGGCGGGACTGACTCAGGAGCAGTTAGCCCTCAAGTTGGGAGTGAAGCAAGCAGCAGTGTCTAAGCTGGAGTCGGCACTGAAGGATCATGAGTTGGAGTCGGTGCTGCACTACCTACATACTTTGGGTGCGGATTTATTAGTGGCTGTCAAACAGGGAAACGAACTCTATCAGGTAAGCGATAACGAAGAGGTGGTGCTAGTAGACTTAGGCGCGGAAGTTGTCCAGCTAGCTGAGGCAGAGGGGATGACTCTGCGGGAATATGTGCAGGCAGCGGTTCACCGCTTCTCGCACAAAGGTGTCTCAGTCATCAAGTCTGTGACGGCGTTTCTGGAGAGTGATGACTCGGTAGCTGTACAGACACGGGAGAGATTGGGAGCGCGATCGCTTTCTGAAATTGCCGCCGAGTTGGAAAAATGCCTGAGCATCCCAGAAGAAGATGACCGACTCTTTGCTGTCAAGAATCTGTTAGCCGGTAGCGTTGCGGCGGTCGGCACTAACCGCAATTCAAGCGCTGAAAATGATGAAATCGAACTCCTAGATTTGGCAGAAAGCTTGTTGGAAAAATTATTGGAAATTTAACAAAAAATGGATGTAAAAAATGAATTACGACGGATTTATATAGAACCAATTTAGAACAATCTCTTTGACGGAGCAGAGGAATTATCTAGATGGCAAACATCACTGCATATCAGAATTTTCTACTTAAAGTATTGCAGGCAAGCTTACAAAGGATAGACAAACCACAAGGGGTATACCCACTCCTACAAGTGAACCTCAGCAAGTTAGATGATGGCTTTGTTGAGTATTTTTATACTTGGGCAGCATTTACGCTGTCCACAGTAGAGCCAAGACAAGCACAAGACATAGCAATTGCAATTAAAGCTTTTAGCGATGTAATTAAAAACTTCCCTCTGGGGAACAGAGCAGTTAACCTGGAAATTGCTATTACTGGCTACGAAGCTGCTGCTAACTTTTTTACCCGCGCACCTTTATTACCTGAATTACTTTGGGGAGAAACCCAATGTAATCTTAGTCTTGCCTACAATAACCGGATACGTGGAAATAAAGCTGAGAATTTAGAAACAGCCATTTCTGCGGGAAAAAAATCTCTAGAAATATTCACACGCAAAGAATCTCATACAATACTAGGGGCTAATGTTCAAATACTACAGGCTAGTGTTCAAAATAATTTAGGTCTAGCTTACAGAAATCGGATTTATGGAGAACAAGCTGATAATATAGAACAGGCAATATGCTACTTTAAAGCAGCTTTTGAACTCCTAAATCGTGAGACATTGGCCTCAGAATGGGCAAAATTTCAACACAATTTGGGGAACGCTTACGCTTATCGTATTTTAGGTGATAGGGCAGAAAATTTAGAAAAAGCTATTAAATATATTGAAGAAGCGTTAGAAGTCTACACCAAGGAGACATTGCCTAAAGATTGGGCAAATGCTCAAAATACTCTAGGATTCACCTATCACGAAAGAATTCGGGGTGATAGGGCAGAAAATTTAGAAAAAGCGATCACTTGCTATCAAGCAGCTTTGCAAGTTCTTACCCGCGAAGCATTTCCCCAATTTTGGGCGCAAACCCAAATGAATCTGGCATCTGTTTACCGCGATCGCATTTTTGGAAACCGCTCAAAAAACTTGGAAATGGCTATTGAGACTTACGAATCTGCCTTGCAAGTCTCTACCAAAGAAGCATTTCCTGAACAATGGGCTATGACCCAAAACAATCTGGGCATGGCATACTCAAGACGCTGCGATAGTGCTGAAAATCAAGAACGAGCGATTGCGGCATATAAAGCTGCTTTGCAAGTCTACACCAGGAATGGTTTTCCTATGGACTGGGCAAGGACTCAAAAAAATCTGGGACTTGCATACAGCATCCGGATTTCTGGGAATCGACAAGAGAACTTAGAGAAGGCAATGACAGCTTACCAAGCTGCTTCCCAAATCTTTACTCGTGATGCTTTTACTTACTATTGGGCTAAAAACCAAAATAATCTGGCTATTGCCTATACAAGTCAAGGACAGATTGATGAAGCGATTGCCTGTTGTCGGTCAGCCTTAGAAGTGTTTACACCTACTGCCTTTCCTAGCGAGTGCTTCATAACTGCACGTCAATTCGGAGAGATTGCTGCAAGGGCAAAGCGTTGGGCGGAATCTATCGAAGGGTATAGTGTTGCAATTGAAGCTGTTGAAACGAGCCGCACTTGGACAATTTCTGAATCACGTCGTCAAGAGATTCTGGCAGAAGCTTTTGATATTTACCACAACCTGGTGCAAGTCTGCATCAATGCTGGGCAATTAGAAAAAGCCATTGAAACCATCGAGCGATCGCGTTCCAAGCGCCTTGTAGATTTAATGGCTAGTAATGACCTCTACCAAGGTGGCGAAATTCCCCCAGAAGTCAAGGAGTTATTGCAGCAGTTTGACAACTTGCAACAGCGAATTGACCAAGAACGCTTATCATCCAATTCCGCCGACAGTCAGGAAGCGATGAGAGTGGGAACCAGCACGCTGGATCGCACTGTTTTTCAAGCCAAAACGCAAGTGATCGCATCTTTAGAAGCTGAAAAACAGCAAGTCTGGCAACAACTCAGACGCTTAGACCCCGTACTAGCTGGTGAGATTCAAGTTATAACTCCTGACTTTTCGGCGATGCAGAAGCTCATCGACCAACCTAATACTGCTATCCTCAGCTTCTATAGCACCAGCAACGACACTCATATATTTGTACTGCGGCAAAACCAGATCGCCTGCCACACTTGTACTGGAGAAGGCATTGCGACGCTGCAATCTTGGATTTTGCAGAACTGGTTAAAACTCTACGTCGAAGATGGAAACATTTGGAAGTCCCAAATTAGTAATTTCTTAGTTGAACTGGCTGAACGCTTGCAAATCAATGACCTTATTTCTCAGCACCTACAGAACATTACTGAACTAATTTTAGTGCCTCACTTGGCGCTGCATCAGATTCCCTTTGGTGCTCTGCCCCTCGAAGAAGATAAATATTTGGGAGATAAGTTTCTCATTCGCTATACTCCGAGTTGCCAAGTTTTAGAATTTTGCCAACAACGGGGCGAAGTAGAAGGAAATCTCACCTACGGCATTGTGGAAGATGCTACCGAAGACCTTCCCTTCGCGAGTTTTGAGGGTGAACAAATTGCGAAAATTTACAACATTCCTGAAAGCGATCGCTTAAGAGGTCGCAGCCAAGCTACAACAAGCAACTATCGTCAGCTGGCTTCACGAGTTCAGGCGCTTCACTCCAGCCATCATGCTGAATCCTGCCTCGATAATCCTCTTAACGGTGCTTAAACGAAAAACAAGACTCTAAAAAGGTATAATACAGACATGGCAACCATTTCACGTTATGGTGTGATAAATGAAAGAGACAACTCCCGCCGCCATGCCCCCTTGC
>NZ_JACJPB010000029.1:0-47036 GCF_014695825.1 Coleofasciculus sp. FACHB-542
TTTTCAGGACGTTATCGCAATCGCAGGCAGAGATTTGGTTTGCGCTTAAACCTAATTGCTGGCTTGCTGAACTACGAACTGGCACATGCCTCCTGATTCATGCAGGAGGTCTATTCTGCAACTGATACCTCAGATGGAAGGTAGGCAGAAATAGCGCCAGTAGGATTTGAGGGGGATATTGAATGGGATGCAGACATTATTGAAGATTGGAAAAACGAATGGATTGCTTGGGCTTGAGTTGAAGGCGCAGACATGGCTAACCCTAGTTCGGTTCGCTTCCAGCTAGCACCTAGCAATTATTGATACTTGTCCAGTACCTCGAAAGTCAAGGCGCGATCGCTCTTTTAGCGCTTGAACCACCACGATTGGCAGTTAATCCCCCTGCGTCATCGTTTGTTGAGAGGAATATGCCATGACTCTGAAAATAAAAGTTTTCTCCGACTACGTTTGTCCATACTGTTTTCTAGCCGAATTCCCCCTAGAAGCAGCCATTCAGGGAAAGGACGTTGAAGTTGAGTGGCTACCCTTTGAGCTTCGACCATCACCACAGGCGACGCTGAAACCGGAAGACGATTATCTTCAAACGGTGTGGAAGCAGTCAGTCTATCCGCTAGCAAGAAAAATGGGTGTTGAGATCAAGCTACCAACTATCTCGCCACAACCACATACACATCTAGCGTTCGAGGGTTATCAGTACGCTAGAGAACATGGTAAAGCTAACGAATACAATGACCGTCTTCTCCGAGCGTTTTTTCAAGAAGATCGGGATATTGGCAATATCGAGATTTTGACGCAGTTAGCGGGAGAAATTGGGCTGGATGAAAAAGAGTTTAGAGAATCCTTGGAAACTCGAAAGTATAAAACAGCTCATCAGCAGGCATTAGAACAGACTCGCAAAGAAGTCGGTATTACCTCAGTCCCGACGTTTATTATTGGCGATCGCATTTTGCCGGGTTTGTTAAGTCAAGAAAGCTTGGAACGATCTATTAATCAGGCATTGGAGGGCAATCTTAGTCAAAAATAGCGATCGCCTAAACTGCCCATTTTTCTAACCATTGGCGTGAATTCCCTAACCGACAAATTCATCCCCATCGGGATGGGTAAAGTACGACTCTAATCATTACAGGACATAAAATATGGCAATCCTTTCAGGACGAGCTTGGATTACTGGTGCTAGTAGCGGCATCGGCGCAGCGACCGCCAAAATATTGGCTCAGAACGGAGCGAAAGTCGTTTTGTCGGCACGTCGCACCGAGCAACTCGAACAGCTTTCCCAGGAAATTGAACGTGCAGGCGGTCAGGCGATGATCAAACCGTTGGACGTAACGAATCGGGAAGCTGTGGCACAGCTTGGGGAGGAACTGGAAACAATGGGTGGCGTGGACATCCTGATCAATAACGCTGGTTTAATGCCTCTGGCACCGATGCTGGAAGGGCGTGTGGATGAGTGGGAGCGGATGATTGATGTGAACTTGAAGGGACTCCTCTACACCATTCATGCTGTCCTTCCCGGCATGGCTAAGCGCAAGCACGGTCATATTGTGAATCTTGGATCGGTGGCTGGACGCTTTGCCTTTAAAGGGGCGGCTGTCTATTGCGGAACCAAATTTGCGGTGCGCGCCATCTCTGATAGTTTGCGCCAAGAGGCAATTGAATATGGCGTGCGGGTGACAGACATTGAACCAGGAGCAGTAGCGACTGAACTTGCCGATTCAATTAAGCATGAGGCAACGAAAGAAGCTGTGACCGGGCAAGGCGGTTTTTATGCTCCGGGTGCGGATATTCTACAAGCGGAAGATATTGCCAACGCGATTCTTTACGTGGTAAGCCAACCTGAACACGTCAATATCGGTGAGTTGTTGATTCGTCCGCGTATTCAGGAACTCTAACGAATTTAACCAGTAGGATAATCCCAAAGCATAAACTGTCTTGGGGCTAATTAGCCTCGTTCCCCAGCTGAACCGGGGAACGAGAAACAGATATCGCTTTTATTGCGCGGCAAAGTCAGGACGGCGATCGCTCCAAAGTTTTGCAGCTTCTAGTTGTGCGGCGAGGGCAATCAACGTGGTTTCGTCAGCGGGGCGTCCCACCAACTGCACGCCGATTGGCAACCCGTTGGCGTCAAAACCAGTCGGAAGTGCGATTGCAGGCTGTCCGGTGGCATTGAATGGGGGACACGGAGCGATCCACTGAATGATTTTCTGCAATCTTTCCTCCGGATTCAGGTGCGCCCACTCCCCAACCCGAATTGGCTGATGCATATAAATGGGCACTACCAAAACGTCATAGTTGTCAAAAAAGGCAACAATGCGCCGCGCCATAATTTGCATCTGAGCAACCGCTTGCAGATATTCACCCGCAGAACCGGATTTCTCTAGCATCCAGCGATTCATCGGTTCCAAGTAGTCGCCGGGAATCCCCGTCGCCGCCACACCAGCTTGCCAAACTTTGGAAAAAGGTTTGATCAAATCGGTAAAGTCTGGACAACCGGGTTCAACGGTATGACCCATTTCTTCTAGCAATTGCACAGTTTTTTGGACGGCTTGCCCAGATGCCGAATCGGCTTCGCCTATCGGGGGAATTGTTGTAGAAAAAGCAATCCGCAAAGACCCCAATTTTTGGGCAGTTGCGGCAAGAAAAGTCGTTCCTGGGTCGGGCAACCAGTAGGGATCGCCCGCGACATAACCAGACATGACATCCAGAAGGGCGGCAGCATCGGCAACGTTACGCGCCAAGCAGCCATTGGTTGCAATGCCATTTAGATGATCGCCCACGGGTGCATAAGACACCCGACCCCTGGAGGGTTTAATGCCGACTAAACCACAACAAGCAGCGGGACCGCGCACCGAACCGCCCCCATCAGAACCTTGAGCGATCGCACACAACCCCGCCGCCGTAGCCGCCGCTGCGCCCCCACTCGATCCCCCTGGTGTATAGTCGAGATTCCAGGGATTCCGGGCGGGTGGAAACGCCGGAGGTTCTGTATAAGGGAAAGAACCCAGTTCAGAAGTCGCTGTCTTACCGAGAATCGTAAACCCCGCCAGCTTAATCCGCGTCACCACCGCATCATCATAAGCGGCAATTTTGTCCATCAGCGCGGCTGTTCCGTAGGTACAGCGAACACCAGCAACGGGGTTGAGGTCTTTAATTGAAATGGGTACTCCAAAAAAGGGCGGAAATTCTTCTGTGTTGCCTGCCAATGCTTCCGTCTTCGCCTGGGCATCGGCAAGCGCCATATCTGCCATGACGGTAAAATAACTCCCCAGTTGGGAATCCAGTCTCTGAATGCGTTCCAGGTAAACTTCTACCAACTCTGACGGTGATACTTGTTTGCTGCGGATGAGCCGCGCCTGTTCTATCGCTGGAGTAAAAGCTAAATCAGTTTGATTCATGGGGACTTTGGGCGATCGCTACTTAATCTTGAACGCCTGAGCGCGTCTAGGCAATAAAATCCTAGCTTGCCAATAAACATTGTTTCACGCGATCGCTTTTTCGCTTAAGTATCGGGTTCGATACCAAGCGATCGCAGTTGTTCTGCTAGTCGTTCTGCTGCCTCTTCTGGGGTAAGAACTAGAGAACCTTCTGGGATAAAGTAGCGCAATTTTCCGGCTTCTATACCCAAATACAAATCTAGAACCTCACTCCACAGCCAGCCTTGAGGGTTGGGCACGATCGCTTGATATTGTTCTCCTACCAGCCGGAATCCTGCTAACTCTAAACTTTCGGGATCGAACCAAAAGTATTCTGGCGTGCGAAAGCGGTTTTGATACAACTCTTTTTTGAGATTTCGGTCAATGCTAGCAGTCGTATTTGACAGTAATTCGATAATTAAATCGGGATATTTGCCTTCTTCTTCCCACACTACCCAAGAGAGACGCTCTTTTTTTTCCGTGTTTTTCACTAGGAAAAAATCTGGTCCTCTAAAGTCTCGATTTCGCAGTTGTTGCCGACTAAAATAAACTGTCAGATTAGCGCCAATAAAAAAATCATTCCGCTTGCGCCAAAACCATTCTAAGCAACTCACCAATAAAGCTAGTTGCTTGTAGTGCAAAGAACTTTCCATTTCTGGTTCATCGCTCAAAAGTTTTGTAGCATCTGGCATTTGTGCTTCTAATTCTTGCGCTGTTTGGTACATATTGCCACCTGCTCATAGCTATTTTAAATTTCAAATTTTAGAGATGAGAATAGAATTTGTATCAAGATGCGATCGCTTTATCAACTTATTCTATAAAAATAAACAAAGCCCGCATAGGCGAGCTTTGTTTGTATACTCCCAGCATTTTATGCTGCGGGTCAATCAATGTAACGATGCGTTAAACTTTCGAGCGGTCGGTCAAAATCTCATATCCATCTTCCGTCACCAGTACGGTATGCTCAAACTGAGCTGACAGGGCATTATCCACCGTCACTGCCGTCCACTTGTCGGATAAGATGCGGGTAAACTTTGAACCAGCATTTAAAATTGGCTCAATTGCCAAAGTCATTCCAGCCCGAAGCTTGACATTTGGCATCTCGCGGGTGCGGAAATTAAAAACTGACGGTTCTTCGTGCAAATTCCGCCCAACACCGTGTCCGGTGAAGTCTTCCACAATACTAAAACCATTGCTTAGCACATGGTCTTGAATGGCACCAGCAAGGTCGAGCAGGTAGGCTCCAGCTTTAACTTGTTCAATTCCTTTAAAGAGTGCTTCTTCTGCCACGCGGATTAACTTAGCCGCTTCTGGTGTCACTTCACCAACGGCGATAGTGATGCAGGAATCACCGTGATAGCCCTGGAAATAAGCACCTGTATCAACTTTCAACACATCGCCAGTCCGAATGACTTTTTTGGCGTTGGGAATGCCATGTACGACTTCGTTGTTGATGCTGGAGCAAATGGAAGCGGGAAAGCCGTGATATCCCTTAAAACTGGGTGTTGCCCCCATTTCGCGGATGCGCTTTTCGGCATAAGCGTCTAAATCCGCCGTTGTCATACCGGGCTGCACCATCTCTTGAATTTCTTTCAGCACGGTTGCCACAATCTTCGCCGCCTGTCGCATGATTTCAATTTCACGCTGTGACTTAATTTCAACGCCACGACGTTGTTTTTTCTCGCGGGGAGGTTGAGGGGGTTGGAAAAGCAGATTGTTCAGGATGTTCATTTGACAGATGGCGAGTGGTGGGATGTCAACAGGGTAAAGCGATCGCTCCTCCCGCCTGCTTCTGGGGTGATTGACGACTGAGGAAGCACTCTCCCTGTTAATTTGTCAGGTATTTATTATCTTAAGTTAACTTTGTTGAAACCATTCCTAGGGCGGGAGGCTCCACGGTTGTTCTCGCATCTGAATCAGTTCGCGATTACACCTACTAACTGGTATTAAGACTGGTTCTGCCGTGCTGCCATCAACTCTTTGAATCGAGGCTTAAAGGCTTCAATTGCCTCCTGAGTGGGCTGGGTTTTTTGCCATGCAGGACGTTGCACCAAGTTCTCACACCAGGCACTCAGTTTGGGATGGTTATCCAGCGATACGCCTAGCATAGGCAACAACGGCACCATCGTTCCGGCGACAATCTCAGCGAGGGTGAGACTAGAGCTACCTGCAAAGTATCGATCGTCGCCCAGTAGACTCTCAAAAAAGTTCAGCACTGTCAGAATTTTCTGCTTTGACTGCTCCAACTGCTGTGCGTCTGCATCCAAGCCCATCATTTGATTGGCGAATGGGTTTATGGCAGGCAACAGTTCGTTGACAGTCACCATTTCCACCATCCGCACGGTTGCTAGCGCCTTGGCATCCGTAGGTAGTAAGGCAGGCGTGGGATATTTTGCCTCTAGATAGTCAAGGATGGCTAAGGATTCTATAACGTTAAAGCCATCATCCACTAAAACTGGAATGTGGTGGAAGGGATTCATCGCTAGAAATTCTGGGTGAAATTGATCGCCATCCATATTCAGCGATACCAGCTCAAAGGGAATTTCTTTCTCCAGTAGCGCCACCCATACGCGCCTTGAGTTAGCGGAAAGGGGAGTGTGATAAAGCTTCAGCATGAGGATACCTCTCCAGAACTTATTTCCCAGGATACTCCGCTCCCTGGTCTGGCAACGAGCGCGATCGCGTCCTATGCAACTTTTTCCAAACTTCCCTCTCCCTATTCCATCTTTCTGCTAAGAAACCCTAGCGAACCGTCTTTAAGCCTTCAACTTTATCCATAAATAAATCAGTGAAAATGCTCATGATTGTGCGTTTACGTACCTTCAGGTTGACACTTACCGACATCCCTGATTGCAGCGGGACTTCTCGACCTTTAATTAAAAGAGACTGATTATCTAAGCTAACTTTGGCAGGAAACGTATAATACGGGCGAATTTGTTCGGGTGGTAGAGCATCCGATCCAATCCAGGTTAAACGACCTTTCGTATCGCCAAATTCCCGAAATGGAAAAGAGTCAATTCTGATATCTGCTTCCATCCCTTCTTTCACAAAGCCAATATCTTTATTGGTGATAAAAACTTTAGCAACTAGGCTGTCACTTGGAACAATTTTTAAAACGGGTTCGGTAGAATTGGTAACAAAACCTGGTCCATGAGGTTTTAGCTCAAAGATAGTTCCATCTACCGGAGCTTTGATTTCTTGGTATTTTAAATTTTGTTCTGCTTGGCTCATTTGGCTGTCGATTTCTGCAAGGCGCTTGTTGTTTTCTACAATTGCCTTGTTTAGCTGATCGTCAATTTCTGCCAAACGTTTTTCATTCTCAGCAATTTTGGTTTGCAAATCTTGTTTAGTCAAAGCGATGGTATTTTGCAGCTTTTCATTCGCTTGCGCGATCGCTAGCTGTAACCGCTTCTGTTCCTGAGTCAGTTGATCCACCTCCGCTTGGCGAGTACGTACATCCTGCTTCTGCTTCAGGTATTGCACGCGGGAAACTGCTCCTTGCTTCATGATCGGTTCTATATCGTCGAGAATTCCCTGATTCACCTCTAATAAGTCTTTGGAACTCGCTATCTCTACCTGAGTTTGACTTAGCTGTTTTTCCAATTGCTCAGCTTCCAACCTAGCAGTCGCAACGCGAGAATTTAGTTCTGCTATACTCGATTGAAAACGTTGCTGTTGATCTAAGCTAAGACTTGTTCCTTTGGCAGAACCTCTTAGTTGAGCGCGATACAGTTGATTTTCTGAGGCTAAAGAGGAGCGCACTTTAGTCAGAGAGACTAACTCTAATGGTAGTTTTAGTTGAGCAGTCTCTCCATCTATTGCAGCGGGGAAACCTGCGCCTTTTATTTGCGATCGATAAAACTGATTTTCTTGCTTTAATGCCGTCTGAATTTTATTCAGAGAAGTTAACTGAGCCTGAGCTGTTTCTGAGTCTAAACTCAGCAGTTTATCTCCTTTTTTTACTCGTTGTCCATCCTTGACATAAATTTCTTTCACTACCCCTGCTATTGGAGCTTGAACTTCCTTAACAGCACCTTGAGGTTCCAGTTTGCCAGTCGCAGGGATGGCTTCTTCAATTTGGAATACAGAAGCCCAAACTATCACAAAAGTTGTCATTCCCATGATTCCCCAAACGATCGCGCGAGACCAAGTCGGGGATTGTTGCAGAATAACAGCTTGATCGAAGTTGTTTGAGGTAGAGGCGGGTGGCGTTACTTCCTGATTAGGATTAGGACTTGGAACTGTTTTAGGTACTAAAGATAGATGCTGGTTAGATTGTTTTCCATTTTGTTGAAGCATAGCTGACAATAGTTTTTAGGACTGAGGGCTGAGGACTGAGGACTGAGAGTTGAGGACTGAAGAGTGTTAGCGAAGCGGTGCTGTGTTTGCGTACTAAATAATAGAGGGTGAGAGAGGGAGAGGGGAGTTATTAGCTACCCATTAGCAATTAGCCATTAGCAATTCCCATTCGGATTTCTATAGTTGCGCTTCTTGTTGTTGATACAGACAGTAGTAGCGACCTCTGAGAGCCATTAATTCATCATGAGTTCCCTGTTCAACGACTGCACCTTGATCCATCATCAAAATCAGACTGGCATTTCTAATTGTAGTTAAACGATGGGTAATAAAAAATACAGTGCGATCGCGGAACGTCGAGGCGAGATTTAAACACACTTGTCGCTCTGCGTTGTAGTCTAAAGCGCTGGTGGCTTCGTCTAAAATCAGTAACTGAGGATTTTGTAAAACGGTACGCGCGATCGCAATTCGCTGTCTTTGTCCCCCGGATAAGGCAGAACCTCGTTCTCCAACGCGAGTGTTGTAACCGTTCGGCAAAGCCATGATAAAGTCATGGGCAAATGCTACCTTGGCGGCTTCAATGATTTCCTCATCGCTAGCATCTGGATTGGTTAGCGCGATATTTTCCTGCACCGTCCCATCAAACAAGAGAGTATCTTGAAGCACCATTCCAATCTGACGCCGCAGGGAATAAAGTTCTACTTTACTAATATCGTAGTCATCAATGATAATCCGGCCCGATCTTGGCTCATAGAGTCTGGGTAAAAGTTTTGTCAACGTACTTTTACCCGATCCGCTTTGTCCTACGATGCCGATAAATAGCCCTGCTGGAAAGTCCAGATTAATATTACTTAGCTGAAGAGCGCCGCTAGGATTGAAGCTGAAAGAAACATTTTCAAACTTCACGCTTCCTTGAATGGCTGGCATGAGAATGTTGTGGCGATCGGTTTCATCTGCTTCGAGATTGGCGTCGAGAACATCGCCCAATCGCTCAAGAGATAAAGCGGTTTCTTGAAAGTTTTGCCACAATTGTACTAATCGCAATAACGGACTTGTTACATAACCGGAAAGGATGCGGAAAGCGATTAATTGTCCTAATGTTAATTCTCCTTTTAGGACTAAATAAGCTCCAGCCCATAACACTAACAAACTGGAGAGTTTATTTAGGAAACTGCTAATTGAACTGGCAGTCGTAGAGGTTGAAACTGTTTTAAATCCAGCACTGATATAACGACCATAACGCTCTTGCCATTGCCAGCGCGATCGCAGTTCCAAATTTTGCGCTTTAACTGTTTGGATTCCTGACAGAACTTCCACTAAATAAGAGTGAGTTTCGGCGTTGCGCTCTGCTTTCACCCGCGACTGCTGCCGGATAATCGGTGACACTCCAAGTGTTAGCAAAGCAAACAGTGGTACTGTCGCTAATGCGACTAGCGTTAGCACTCCGCTGTAAATCAACATCACCGCAATGTAGATGACTGAAAAAATGGCATCTAACACTACTGTTAAGGCGGTTCCAGTCAGGAAGGAGCGAATATTTTCTAGCTCATTAACGCGAGTAGCGAGTTCCCCAACAGGTCGCCGTTCAAAATAGGACAAGGGCAGGCGTAAAAGGTGACTGATGACCTCTGAGCCTAAAGCCAAGTCCATCCGGTTGGTGGTATCAACAAATAAATGCGTGCGTAAACTGGTCAGAACTGCTTCGACAGCAGCGACGACTACTAAGAAAATGCCTAAAACAGATAAAGTATCGATACTATTTTGTACAAGAACTTTGTCAATAATCACCTGAGTCATCAGAGGATTTACTAAACCAAAGATTTGTACAAAAATGGAAGCAATTAAAACTTCTATTAAAACCTTGCGGTAGCGATAGATAGAAGGTAAAAACCAACGCAGGCTAAACCGCTCTTTAGAAGCTTCTTTTGTGGGTCGGAGCAGCAGAACTTCCCCTTCTGGCCCCCACGCTTCCATAAATTGGGCGGGTTTTTTGCGTAAGATGCCAACTTCTGGCACCGCCAGCACTAACTCGCGATCGCTAATTTTGTAAAGAATCGCAAAACTATCTTGCCAGCTAATCATGGCGGGAGCTTGCAAGCGACACACCGCAGCCGCAGGCACTTTAATTAATTGCGTATTTAACCCCGTTAACTCAGCCACCGCACCGCAAAATTGCAGAGATAAGTTCTCGGTGTGCTTGAGGTGATTGACTAAGACTCTCTTGATGACATCCCGTCGGAAAGGTATCCCTAAGTACTGAGACAGCATTTGGAAGCAAGCTAATGTTGCATCCAAACGACCTCTCCCGTAAATGTAGGGGTGTTTCTCCTGCTTAAAGGGCGTCGCCGTTTCACGGGCGGGAGGCTGTTCCGGCGCGTAGGGAATCGCTTCCCAGTCGGTTGTAGGGGCAAGGGAAGCTGATGCCAATGCGATCGCGCCTTTCGATTCCGAGGGAAACAGGATGGACTTCTGCAAGCCTAATAAACGAACCCCTCTCCCGCCTTCTACGTGTAAATTTCCGGGTGTACTCGGTATCAAGCGGCTTCCGACAGAGAAATCAGCGACAGTTCCGCCACTCACCAGCCATACCCAGTCGGGATCTATCTTGCTCAGGGGAGTTTTTCCGGGCGGTAAGTTGAGGATCGTTGCGTCTGAAACCGCTTTTAAAGCCAGTTCCTTGAGATTGGTTGTCCCGTCAGCTTGACGCGCCAATTCTTCCCCAATCAGATCGAAGACTTCAATCAAAGAACAACGGTTTTCAAAAGCAGCCGCAAATGAGCGTTCCTGGTTTAATAAAGCTAAAAAATCGGCGTCTGGGAGGATTAAACAAATGGTTTCTGTCGAAGCGATCGCTGTCTCGCAAGCCGTTCCCCGAATTAAGCTAACCCATCCGAGAATTTCGCCGGGTTCTAATAATTTCAGGGTGACAGGTGCTTGGCTCCGGGGGTCATAACCTAAAAGGCGGGCTTGCCCTTGATAGATAATGGCAATTTGCGCTGGCATTGTTTCCCGCACAAACATTGCTTGTCCCATGCGGTAGCGTAAAAATTGAAATTTTGCTGCCACTTTTTCTAAGACGACGGATGGCAGTTGATTAAACGGAGATATACCAGCGAGAATTTCTTTGATACTAATTGTCGTGTGGGTCATCCCGTCTTACGGCTGCACCCTCCATCCAAGCTGTAACTTGATGGGAAAGAACGCCGTCCTCCTTATTCAAATATTTACAATCTATTACAGTTAAAACCGATGCTTTTGCTGAAAAAAACAGAATATTTTAATAAGTGATGCCTCAGATCCGTTTGAATCATTTTGACAGGTTTAGCACCACTCTTCTGTAGTTTATCAGAATAGTTCAATGCAAGAAAAATGCGTATTCTTGAAGTTGTTTTTAACACCTAAATAGAGCGATGCTCTACTTAGCGATCGCTCGTTTACGCTGCTGCCAGTTGACCGCTTGGTTCAACTTTACGATTTGTTGCAGCTCCCAGCCAAATTTTGTCTGCTTCGGGTAGGTTCCCGATTTGCTCTTGCACCCACGATTCAAAAAGTTCTCGCAGCAATCGTTGACGCATGAATTCATTTAATTGGGCGGGAACTAACTTTTCTAGGCGCACAATGACCATCCATTCACCTAAAGGTCTGGGCGACCAAAGTTGATTCTTTTGACTAACCGATAGCAGTCTCGCCAGATGCGGGTGGAGAGTTCCGATCTCTACCGGGCCGATGGTTCCACCCGTTTGTGCTTCAGGCCCTTGGGAATACTCAGCTGCCAGTTCGCTAAAAGACTGCTCTTGTTCGGAAAGGCGGAAATAAAGTTCTTGGGCAATGCCTGGATCTTTCGTCCGAATCAACGAATAAATGGCTTGATCCAATTGACCTTTGCGCTTGAGAAAATAAGATTCTAGTTTGTTCCCCCAAGTCGCTTGTTTAAATTTTTCAATTCTTAACTTCCGGGTTGTCAAGGCTTCTAAATGCTCTTGGCTCATCCCGTAGCGCTCTAGCCAAGCTTGCTGTTCGGCTTCAGAAGTCAGTTGATTTTGCTGGTAGAAATTCCCGCAGGCATGAGCAATTTCTTCAGGCGTACAGTTAAAAGGAGCGATCGCGCTATCAATAATGCTCTCACGCAGCAATTGAGGAAACATTTGGTAGCTAGCCAGTAGGGGAATGATTTCCTCAGCTGTGAGGGTGCGATTACCGATTTGTAAAGCTGTAGTCATACCTGAGTCCCTTTGAATTTCTGGTTTGCGACTGATATTTTGAGCGCGATTGCTCTGACAAAATCTGCAAATCTCTAAGGATGTATCAGCCGAAAAATCAGGAATTATGCAATACGTTACAAAACTTTACTTGTACCCCTTTCTAGGAGCCAGCGCAGGAAGTGGCGTGAGGCATCCCTGTGGGCGATCGCGCGGTGAGAACAACCTCGCCAAAGGTATTCTTCACCCATCCTTGCGCTTCTATCAACTGCTCGGTAGTCTGCCCGGTAGCCGGATGGCTGGGAACAACCGCAGGATTCGGAAGATTCCCGGCTTGCTGAGCTATCAGGCGCAAATCGCTCCAAACGAGGTTGCTGCTGAGGGTTTCGCCGGGATTGGGTGGAATTCCACCGCGTCCGGTAACGACCAATTCGCTTTTTTGTTGCCCGACCGTGGTTCCACAACTTGATGCAATCAGTCCAGAGGCATCCACCAAGTCCGTCGGTAAAGCGACTACACCGCGACTGGGGTCAACATCCGGCGTATTGATTTCCACCACACCGTTCACCCCAAACTCAGAACTGGCGGTGATGTCACTTAGGAGAGTTTCGTCTTCCCGAAACTGAATTCCAAAGATGCCTTGAGTCGTAATTTGAATATTCCCCCCATTGCCAGTAAAAGCATTGGCAGTAATGTCGCTATTTTCCCCAGGGACGGCGACGATGAATGAGCTGTTAATCGTGATGTTGCCACCATTGCCACCCGCACCTGCAATGCCAGCGGTACTTGAGATTCTACTGTTGTGGCGCAGCAGTAACAAATCCTGCACTAGCACCATATTTCCCCCATTACCGGATGCAGTTGCTGCTGTAATCGTTGCCTGGTTATCTAAACTCAGGCTTTGAGCAGTCAGCTCAAGATTGCCAGCACCTTTGGCATCGTTCGCTGGATTAAAACTGCTTGCGGCTACAGCTGCCCCATCCCGGATCGTCAACTTGCCAGTATTAACTCTCAGACTTCCCCCGCGACCTGTGGCGTCAAAAACACCTGGAAAGCCGGGAATTCCTCCAGAAACAGCAAGCAAGCTACTGGGAAACTGACTGCCTTTAGCAGTACCCGCTAATTCCACAAACTCGGAAGCTTGAACGGTTAAATTTCCCGCATCCCCTGCACCTAAAGTAGAAGTCTGGATGACGGCTCCATCGCGGACGCGCAATCGTTCAGTCTCAACGCTTAAGGCTCCTCCATCTGCCTGGGAACCGATACCACTGCCGGAAAATAAGCCGCTCGGAAAAGGCAAACCGAGGTGATTTGTCAGCAATTGACCGTCTTCGGAAATAGCAACCCCTCCCAGTTCCACGTCTGAAGCTCGAACGGTCAAAGTGCCAGCCTTGGCTTGGCTAAACTTGCTAAGCGTCGTCACTGCAACTTGTGCCCCATTTTGAACGCTCAAGCGATCGCTCTCTATGGTTAAATTTCCTCCAGTTCCGGTGGCGTTTTGTTCTACTTGGGCACGCAAACTGCTTTGCCTGAGCGTATTGTTTTCGTCGAAACCATAACCCATCGCTTGAACTTGGGTCGCTTTTACGGTCAAATCTCCGGCTTTCCCTTGCCCAAAAGTAGAAGTTGTTACTTCGGCTCCATCTCGGACAATCAATTGTCCAGTTTCAACGGTTAAATTTCCCCCAGATCCGGTAGCTCCCCCTTGGACTGTAGCCCGCAATCCACTTCCAATTTCGCGATCGCTCGATCTGCCACTGACTTCTACCGAATCGGTCGCCCGCACCGTTAAATTCCCGCCCTGCCCTTGACCGAAAGTAGAAGTGGAGACTTGCGCCCCATCCCGGACAATGAATTTTCCGGTTTCAACGGTCAGATTTCCCCCAGATCCGGTGGCTGTTTTTGAATTAACCCTGGCAAATAAACCACTGCGATCGCCACTAGGCGAACTGCCACTAATGTCCACCCACTCCGAGCCAGTGACCGCTAAAGTCCCTCCAGGTGCTGAACCCAAGGTATTCGCCAGCATCTGAGAACCCTCTGTAAGCGCGATCCGCCTACCTTGGACGCGAATATCGCCTCCCCCATTCCCGCTGGTCGTTACCGTCGTTTGCTGGGACTGGATGTCTTGGAAGTTCTGGATATTCGGATACCCCAGAGCATAGCCTTGGGCAGTTGGGGTGAGGTTAACTTGTACGGGGGAAGCGGGTGTGATTGCTCCAGCGACGCTGCCTAATTCAATCCGTCCCCCCGCCGCCTGTAATCTTCCTCCCACGAGCGTCAAGTTACCACCCACTAGCCCCAAGGTTTTCCCAGACGGCACTTGCAGCTTAGCCCCCTGCACTTGAATGCTGGCTGCCGGTTTTCCAAATTGCAAACCAATCGGTACGCTGAGAGTCAGCAGCGGTGTCGTTTGGGGATTCGTGGCGCTGAACGAAGTTCCATCAGCCAAGCTGAGGCTAGTCGCCGTACTCGCCAAAAAA
This sequence comes from Coleofasciculus sp. FACHB-542, assembly GCF_014695825.1. NCBI lineage: Bacteria > Bacillati > Cyanobacteriota > Cyanophyceae > Coleofasciculales > Coleofasciculaceae > Coleofasciculus > Coleofasciculus sp. FACHB-542. Next base: position 14,389 of record NZ_JACJPB010000029.1, read on the forward strand.
GATCCGCCAATCTTCAGCGCCGCATTTGAGCCGAAAGTAATCCCATTGGGGTTAATTAGAAATAGGTTGGCTGTCCCGTTGGCTCGAATCAAGCCGTCAATCTTAGACTCCGAGAAACCCGTGACGCGGCTGATAATGTTTTGAATATTGGCAGCATTGTTAAAGTAAGCACTGCCGTTAGTAGGAATCGAAAATTCCTCAAAGCTGTGGAACAAGTTGGAGTTAGCTTGCGTACCTCCGGTAATTATTCTGCTGTTGCCACTTTGAGTAACGATGGAGGGTTGGGGTAGGGTTGAATCCTCGACAATTTGCGCCTGCATGGGGCTGGTTGTCACCAGACAGAACCCGGAAAGACTGCCAAAAAGCCAATATGACAGAGAACGCAGTTTCATACACAAACCCGTAACTGGGTCGGATTCAACCATTTACCTGAGTAAAAACGTATCCAGACGTCTGTCAGGATGAAAAAGGCGATCGCTTCCCAGAATAGCGTGCCATTTTGCACGCACGATATTTAAACAATAATCATGTCTGAGGCAAGGACAAAACCCGAATCGATTTGCACAGACGCCAACTGTGTCTGCTCAAAGAACAAAGCACCTGTGCTGCTGTCGTAGCTGAACTTATCGGATTGACCTTTCCCAATGCCGAAACCACTAGCAGAAATCTGAATCTTATCCCCCTCTAGGGAATTGAAGTCCAGGATGTTATCAATTCCCTCCCCCGGAGAATTAAAGACAAATTTATCCGCCCCCTCACCACCCGTCAGCCGGTCATTGCCAAAACCGCCGCCGAGAGTGTCCTTGCCAACCTGACCCTTGAGGACATCATTCCCGTCGCCGCCAGATAGCCAATCGTTACCAGACCAGCCCATCAGAAGGTCATCGCCAGCATCCCCATAAAGGCTGTCATTCCCATTTAAACCATCTAAAATATCATTTCCCGCTTCGCCGTACAGCTTGTCTTTACCGTAGCCCCCATTCAGATAGTCGTTGCCAAAACCACCCAGTAGCGTGTCCTTCCCGGCTTCACCGTAAAGGCTATCGTTGCCGTTCCAGCCATTGACGTAGTCTTTCCCGGCTTTCGCATAAACAACGTCATCCCCCTGATCGCCATATAGAGAGTTGTTGGCGGCATTACCGAAGATGGGAGTAACAATACTGTTAGCATCTTCGATGGTAATCACGGCAGTTTTAATATTCGAGTTGAGGCTTAACTGAATTGGAACAACGCCGTTGTTCGGATTGTTGGCATCGTTTTCCTTGAATGTATAGGTCTCCTGCGTAAACCCAAAAGGAGCTGAGTCCTTAATGGTCCATACTAGAGTGTCATTTCCATCAACGACATTATCGTTAAAAATTTGCAGGGGAATAGACGCTTGCCCGTCCACAAACTTGACATCAGCCTTAGCAAACCAGGGTTCGTCAAAGTTCTGTTCCCACTCGTTGAAGTTACCTTGTCCTCCTGGAAGATCGTAGTCACCGCTGCCTTCGGTAGCTAGAAATATAGGAATCCCTGTACCTTCTTGTTCGTCAACGATCGCATCTTCAAATTCCATAACTTCATCCCTCCAGAACAGGTAGATATGAAAGTAAGTTTTGATTCAGAGCAGCTGTTTGCCGAGAGCAAAAAATTTTGAAGATTGCTGTAAAGACAAGAAACGCGATCGCATCAAAAACTCAGTGAACTGATTTTTATCGCAGCAGCTTGAGGAAACCTCAATAAAACGGGTTTATTCGTACCATCATTTCAGCCTTCCCTTAACATGGATAAATTAGAGGGACAGCTACTCTCTCGTAAAACTAAAATTTAGGCATCAAGCCAAAGCTACCCTGTCTCCAAAAAAACCAAACATTGAGCAAAGTGCAATCAATCACGGGAAATCACCGATTCCTTTCTATAGCAACCCGATTTGATTGGTCAGATATTTTTTAACGAACCGTCAAGGACGCGCCAGTCATTAGGCGATGCAAAGCATTAGAAATCGAAAGCATAACAGCTCAAAATCCTTTAAAATTACTCTACCCTAATTACTAACAATATAAAGCATTTATTTTAGCTATTGATACCTTCTTAGCTTATTTTTACAACTGAATTTTGCCTGCAATTGACCAACCGCTCTACCTTTAGATTGGTAGTATAATTTCTATAAATCAATGGCACTCGTTAACCCAAAATTTACTCTCAAAATGTAGAATTGCCTAATATTCTTAACTTCTATTGTCTTTAGGTTCCTTAGAATTTAGGTGCTAAGCCCAGTGGCATCTGGAACGCAGAGTCACAATCAAGCCAATAGAGGCAAAGTTTATTAGTGAGAGTTGGCGCAAATAAATGGTTCATTGCCATTATTTTCTTTTGCTCAAGAATAAATTCGTTGTAATCAGCTAGGTTATCGAGTCCCAAGAGGTTCAGGATGATCTCAGTAACTAGCCAAACTGTTGTTTTAACGAATACTCTTTTCCACTGCGCCTTCATTGGTTTATACCTTCCGGGAAGATCGAGGTTTGTACCCTGGTTGCGGTCTCAATAAGATTGGGTTCTAGATGAACCGCTATAGACTTGTCAGATACAGGTGCAGTAGTTTTGCAAAGCTTTACAAACGTTTACAATGATTCTGCTAATCGGCAGGTACAGCAATATATTTGGGCACTTTACCTGTGCAATCCCGCCCTCTTTAGGGTCATTTGATGTCCCTTTCATATTGTTCAGCTAGGGGTAGTCATTGCCTCAGCAGAAAAAAAAGCCCCTCAGAGACATGAATCTCTGGGGGAGCTGAAGTTATCGAGTCAAGTTATCCCGATGTGTCAACCTAAACGCTGACAAAGTCAGCAGAAGCGTAAACATTGGTCGTATCCTGAACCACCGCAATCAAGTCATTGCCCTTATAGATTGCCGTATCCAGCGCCGTGGTGCCTCCGAAGTCATAGCTCTTACTCAGGGTGTAGTCAGTGTAGCTGCCCTTGACCTGAATCTTGTCGCCCTCATTCCACTTGAAGTCAGTGATGGTTGCGTAGCCACCACCCAGGTAGGAGACGCCACCGTAAGCGGTACCTAGCACGAAGGTGTCACCCTCGCTGCCACCACTCAAGGTATCGTATTCACCAACCGTGCCGCCATAACCATTCAGGTAGTCCTTACCGGCTTCGCCATAGAGTTTGTCACTGCCAGTGCCGCCATACAGGCTGTCGTTGCCATAGTAGCCCAGCATCGTGTCGTTGCCTGCACCACCGGATAGGTAGTCATCCCCATACCAGCCATCCATGTGGTCGTTGCCTACTTCGCCATAGAGGCTGTCGTTGCCGTAGCCGCCATTGATGTAGTCATCGCCGTCATAGCCGAGGATAGTGTCATTACCATCTTCACCATAGAGGCTGTCGTTGCCAGTCCAACCATCTACGTAGTCATTGCCTGCGCCAGCTTTCACAATATCGTCACCGGCTCCAGCATAGATAGAATCGTCGTAGGCAGTGCCGATGATCTGACTGTGGTAGTTGAAAGGATAGCCGGGGCCGTTGTAGGTGTTGTTGTCGTTGTAAGCGGTGCCGTTAATAATCGCCATAATCTTTGCTCTTTAGGATTGCTTAGGATTGGTGTTGGTCGGGGTGTTGGAATCAATCGCTTGAATCGGTTGATTGGTGGTCAGTGATGTCCAAAAGGTTTGTATTCTCAGGAAATGTTATTGTTCGCCGTTGCACTTCTAGAGAGCTTTTGGAGCTCGCTGGTTGCTCTATCGACTGGAGGCGGTTGATGCTGTTAGGAAAACCAGAATTTACTTTGTTTTTTCCCTAGTGCATTTTGTTTACCTCTATGCACTTGTCAGCCTGAGTAATGCTAGTTATGCAAGTTGTTACAAACGTTTACATGAAATTGTGCAACCATACAGTTTAAGTAAGGGTAGCGATCGCGTAAACAGAAAAGAAAAAAGCCCCCCAGAGATTCATGTCTCTGAGGGGAGCTGAAGTTATCGAGTCAAGTTATCCCGATGTGTCAACCTAAACGCTGACAAAGTCAGCAGAAGCGTAAACATTGGTCGTATCCTGAACCACCGCAATTAAGTCATTGCCCTTATAGATTGCTGTATCCAGCGCCGTGGTGCCTCCGAAGTCATAGCTCTTACTCAGGGTGTAGTCAGTGTAGCTGCCCTTGACCTGAATCTTGTCGCCCTCATTCCACTTGAAGTCAGTGATGGTTGCGTAGCCACCACCCAGGTAGGAGACACTACTAGCGGTACCCAGAACGAAGGTGTCACCTTCGCTGCCACCACTCAAGGTATCGTATTCACCAACCGTGCCGCCATAACCATTCAGGTAGTCCTTACCGGCTTCGCCATAGAGTTTGTCACTGCCAGTGCCGCCATACAGGCTGTCGTTGCCATAGTAGCCCAGCATCGTGTCGTTGCCTGCACCACCGGATAGGTAGTCATCCCCATACCAGCCATCCATGTGGTCGTTGCCTACTTCGCCATAGAGACTGTCGTTGCCGTAGCCGCCATTGATGTAGTCATCGCCGTAGTAGCCGAGGATGGTGTCATTGCCATCTTGACCATAGAGGTTGTCGTTGCCATACCAGCCATCAATGTAGTCATTGCCACTTCCGCCATAAACTGTATCGTTCCCGTCTTTGGCGTAAATGGAATCATTGTAAGCGGTGCCGTTGAGTGTGTCGTTGTAAATGGTGCCGTTGATAATCGCCATAATCTTTGCTCTTTAGTAAGGATGAGAATTGGTGTTGTTTGGTGTGTTGGAATCAATCAATCGCTTGAATCGGTTGATTGGTGGTGGCGGATGTCCGAAAGGTTTGTATGTTCAAGAAGTGTTATTGTTCGCCGTTGCACTTCTAGAGAGCTTTCGGACATCGCTCGTTGCTCTGTTGACTGGAGGCTGGTGATGATGCGTGGGAAACCAGAAGTTGGGTTAGTTAATCTCCCCGTTGCATTTCGTTGACCTCTATGCACTTGTCAGCCTGAGTAGAGCCAATTATGCAGGTCGTTACAAACGTTTACATAAAATTGGCAAATATGGGTGGTTGTGCCTCAGCTCAGTGGGGAGAGAGGAAATGAAAACCCTTCCTACATAGGCTTTTCAGCTTTGGCACTGTAGATAAATGTTGTTCAAAGCGGTGTTAACAATTGCTTTTGACGTTGAAACATATCTTGGATCGCTCAAATGAGTGTCACTGAATCGTGCGACAGTTGGGCTATTTACTTTCAACCAGAGCGATCGCTATCCTTGAAGAACGCATAATTACGCGCCTAGTTCTTCCTTGCCACCTGCCGGAATCCTGATTCATCAGCTATCGAGAATCCGTAATCTCTAACTGTATGGAGTAGACATCAAGGGGAAAGTTATCTTAAATAGATACGCTTCCAGACAAAATTGGCGCTGTATCAACCGAAGGGGCGATCGCAAATTATGGATGGACTAGAGTCAAAGCTTCGCTATCTGGTGAAAGAAGCCTGTATGCACCCGCATGGAAGTGCCCAGCGCCAGAAAAACTTAACTAGGGTGATCCGCTTAATCGCACACAAGCTTTGGAAAGAATATACGCCTTACTATGAAGATGCACTGCAACAGACCTGGGTGTATTTCTGTCAAAACATCTGTGAAGGAAATACTGGCGAAGCTTATGACCCGAATCGCAGCAGTGTCATCACCTGGCTGAATACCTACCTGAAACGGCGGCTTCAAGATTTCTATATTGACGGTAAAAAACAAGAATCGAGAACCGTTACAGGTCAAGCCAAAAGGTCAAAGTCGGGCGATATCGGTGAAACGACTGACCCGGTGGATAGTCTGGAAGCCACTCCGGATGTTCCCCCCTTGTTGGACGACATCATAAAGTGGGTGGAAGCCGATTCTCAAGGTGAGTTGCGCCGCACGCACATTGCCGGTCGTCCCGAAGTGAATGCTCAAGCGTTAATCTTGCGACGCTTACCCCCAGAAGCTGGTTGGAAAGAGCTTTCAGCGGAATTTAACCTCCCCATTTCCACATTGAGCAGTTTTTATCAGCGCCAATGTATCCCTCGCTTGCGTAAATTTGGTGAATCGGAGGGATATCTATAAATAAAGAACGGAGCCTCCCAACAATGACTTTTAACCCCCACGAACTAGAAGATTTTGCCCTACCGTTACCGATTACCCAAGCCGCACGCACAATAGCACAGCAGTTTGCCACTCAGCAGCCGACGCCGCACAAAGCAGAGCAAGTTCTGTTGAATACCCTATCTGTCTGTGTGGTCAATGATTACTTGCAGATGATGGGGATTCCCACCAATCTTGCAGCCAGTGATAGCTGGAATCCCATCGTGCGCTTATGTTCTGATGTAGCTGACCTAGAAGTGCGGGGACTTGGTCGCTTAGAATGTCGTCCGTTGAGAAGCACCGAACAAATCTGCCACATTCCCCCCGAAGTTTGGTCAGATCGAATTGGCTATGTGATGGTTCAAATCGATGAATCGATGCGACAGGCAAGTGTGTTGGGATTTACCCCCAGCGTTACTACCTCAGAGTTGTCGATCGGTCAATTGCGATCGCCTGAAGATTTACTCGATCGCTTGCAGGAATTAATGCATCCGATTACAGCGGCTGCATCGTCTCTCGCCCCTGCCTTCCGCAGAACCCAAGCCAACTTGAGCCAGTGGTTCAACAATGTTTTTGAAGCCGGTTGGCAAACCGTTGAAACCTTGCTAACTCCGCCTGAATCAAATCTAGCTTTTAGTTTTAGAGGCGATGTACTTGCTCCCAGTTTGGAACAGCCAGAAGCTGCCGTTCGCAAAGCAAAATTGATAGACTTAGGGGTAGAGATTGCCGACCTTTCTGTCGCTTTAGTTGTTGAAATCAATCCAGAATCTGAGGAGAAAACGAATATTCTTCTTCAGGTGCATCCTAGGGGTAATCAAGCTTATCTACCCCCTTCTCTCCAATTGATTGTCCTTGATGAATCTGGCTCTAATTTTCTAGAAGCTGAGTCAAGAGATGCAGATGATTACATTCAATTAGAGTTTAGTGGCAATTCTGGAGAACAGTTTAGCGTTAGAGTCGCTTTGGGGAATGCCAGCATTCAAGAAGACTTTGTTATTTAGCGATTATTTGTAAACTTGAGACACCTCTTGTAATCCAAGAGCAATTTTTCCAGTTATCTGGAAACAACCCTTACATTTAATTGCTGAAAACTAATCGTCCTACCGTCAAAATGGTTAAATTAGTTGTTATAAAACTATGGAGTGGTTCTTTTGAAGAAGGTTTCCCAGTCTCATTACAAATTGGGAACGATGGTGAACGCCCTTCGATAGAAAGCGTTGGAATGTTACCTCCCGCTCCAGAAATTCCCCAACACTACACCATCTGGACAACCGCTTATCGTCGTTTGGGAGTGCCCTACAGACTAGAAGCAAAAATTAGTCAACCGACTAATGTTGCCAAGATTGATGACTGTAGTTTGGCAGCCAATGTATTGCGCGATCGCTTAAATGTCTGGCTGAATTCGGAGCCGTTTCGGGCAATTCGAGAAAAACTCTTAGAACAATTAGTTCCTGCCGATGAAATTCGGTTCATTATCCAAACCGAAGACGTTCAGCTACGGAAATTACCTTGGCATCTTTGGGAATTATGCGATCGCTACCCAAAAGCCGAAATTGCTTTAAGCGCTCCAGTCTACGAACGTGTAGAACAACTCTCATCGCCTATCGAAAAGGTGAGAATTTTAGCAATTTTGGGGAATAGTACGGGAATTAATACCCAAGCCGATCGGATTTTATTAGAGCAATTACCCAACGCAGAAATCAGATTTCTGGTAGAACCACAACGGGAAGAATTAACCGAACAGCTTTGGAAACAAGGCTGGGATATTTTATTTTTTGCGGGTCATAGTTCTAGCCAGAAAAATGGCGGAACAGGACAAATTTATATTAATCAAACAGAAAGCTTATCAATAGAAGAACTTAAATATGGATTAAAAAAAGCGGTTGAACGCGGGTTAAAAATCGCGATTTTTAACTCTTGCGATGGGTTAGGTTTGGCAAAAGATTTGGCTTCTTTACATATTCCGCAAATTATTGTGATGCGGGAACCCGTACCGGATAAGGTTGCACAAGAATTTTTGAAGTCTTTTCTCGAAGCCTTTGCTCGTGGTGAGTCGTTTTATTTAGCAGTACGGGAAGCACGGGAAAGATTGCAAGGACTAGAAGCTAAATTTCCTTGCGCGACTTGGTTGCCAATCGTTTGCCAAAATCCGGCTGTGTTGCCACCGACTTGGCAAGGAATTGTTGGAAAAAGGAAAGAAGAATTCCCGATTCTCGATTCCCCACTACCATCCCCCTCCCGAACCTCCCAGACTCAAGCTCAAACCTGGCGGGGACGACTGCGGGTAGCGTTGCTTGCCAGCGTAGCGATCGCATCATTGATTGCGGGGGTGCGGCATCAGGGAATGCTGCAATCAATAGAACTAAAAGCTTTTGACCAAATACTGACCAGGCGACCCGATGAAAAGCCAGATCCGCGCCTTTTGGTGATTACCATTACTGAAGCAGATGTTCAAGCTCAGAATCCAGAACAGAGGCGTGGGTCGTTGTCAGATCCGGCACTCAATCAACTGTTGCAGAAACTAGAGCAGTATAAACCGCGAGCGATTGGCTTAGATATTTATCGAGATTTTCCAGCATTACCCAGTCAGAAAGATTTAGCCAATCGGTTACGCCAAAGCGATCGCTTAATTGGTATTTGCAAAGTCAGCGATCCGCAGGCGGAGGAACCGGGGATTCCACCACCGCCAGAAATCCCAACAGAACGTTTAGGGTTTAGTGATTTCATGGTCGATTCCGATGGAGTGGTTCGTCGCCATCTGTTATCGCTGAAACCAGACCCCGCCTCTCCCTGTACGGCTTACTACGCCTTCAGCGCCCAATTAGCATTCCGTTATTTAGCGGCAGAAGGCATTGTACCGACAATTAATTCAGAGGGGTTCTTGCAACTGGGTAAGGTGGTTTTTAAGCCTTTGGAGAGTTTTACAGGTGGCTACCAAGGAACCGATGCCTGGGGTCATCAAGTGCTGCTGAATTATCGCTCCCACCGCTCCCCGGAAAATATTGCGGATCGAGTGACCCTCAGAGAAGTTCTCAACGGTCAGATCGATCCCAATTCCATCAAGGATCGGATTGTTTTGATCGGCACGAGCGCTAACAGTTTTCATGACTATTGGCTCACACCCTACAGTCAAGGTCAGTGGGCTGAAAAGCAAATGCCGGGAGTATTTGTGCAAGCGCAAATGGTGAGTCAAATGATTAGTGCAGTGAAAGATGGGCGATCGCTATTATGGGTGTGGCCTCAGTGGGGCGAAGTTTTTTGGATTTGGGGCTGGTCTTTACTGGGAGGGTTGTTCGTCTGCTATCTGAAGTCCCCGGTCCACTTAGGGATAGCGATCGCCGCCGCACAAATCTTGTTGTATGGTTTATGCTTGGCACTGTTAATCCAAAGCGGTTGTTGGGTGCCTTTGGTTCCACCAGCGCTAGCCTTGGTAGCGAGCAGCACCAGCGTAGCCGTGTATGCAACCTTTCGAGCTAGACGATAGTCACTCACCTTAAAATTCCTTCGACTAGCTATATGAAGTTCCCTTTTAAACAGATAATCCTTGCCAGAGCGATCGCCCAGCGTGCCAAACCTTATATCTTGCACCTGAAAAACTTAAGCCCCCATGAGCCTTTCCTACCAGGGAACGGGGAGCCGAACTCCCCTCGCCTTGCAGGAGAGGGGTTGGGGGAGAGGTCTCCTAATACAAGCGGTGGCAAATGGCCTGCCCTCTTCCTAGTTGCTTTTATCGGCAGTTTGACGCAAATCCCCGTAAAACCTGCTTTCGCAGAAGTCTTAACCGTACAGTCCAACGCGCCACCACCACCAGCAGACCGTAGCGCCCCCACTGGACGACGGCAAGGAGGCGCTAGCCGTAGCCCCGGCACCCTTCTGTTCAAGGCACCCCCACCGCCAGCAGACCGCAGCGCCCCTGCTGGACGACAGCGAGGAGGGGCTAGCCGTGGTACGTGTCCAGCCGCGATCGGCGAGGAGCCTCTGACTGCCTTGGTGCCTGCGACTCAGACAAGTTTGAATGAAGGACAATCTGGGAACTCACCCTTAAAAACCTTTGAGTCCGTATGGGCATTAACGGCTTCTGAGGCTCCTACCTTTTGGTATTACATTCCTTATGCGCTCACACCCGACCTGGCTGTGGAATTCATCCTACAGGATGACCAGGGTAACAATGTCTATCAAACCAAGTTCATCGCATCCCAAAAGCAGCCTGGTGTAGTCAAAGTGAGTCTTCCTGCTACAATAGCGCCGCTAAAAGTTGGCAAGATGTACCGTTGGTTTTTCATGATTGATTGCGATCCGGATGCTCCACCCTTGGTTGAAGGGTCAGTTCAACGGATTGCACCTTCTGCCACTTTGATGAGTCAGTTACAGAAAGCAACCCCACGGGAACGTGTGGTTCTTTATGCCAAACAAGGAATCTGGCATGATGCCCTCACTGCTCTTGCTGAACTCCGGAGTACGAATCCAAAAGATGCTGCCCTCACGAATGATTGGGTAAGTTTATTAAACTCTGGTGGCTTGGAAGCGATCGCTCAAGAACCTGTAATTGATTGCTGCACCGCTCAACAACAGTAAACAAACAAGTCTAATTTGGCCTCAAGGCTTTGGCAGGCGATCGCGGATTATGCGGTAATTCACCGGATTTGACATCGAAGCGATCGCACTCCTCAATGATTCGTGAAGGCGAGATACCCGACTTCAAGAGAGAAGCCGGGTATCTGAAGGGCTAGCTCACCTTAAAACAAGATTCCTATCAATCGATGCTGTCAGCTTCAGCCCTACTTACATAACTAAATTTCACTTTTGTCCCAAAAATACTAAAGAATCCGGAAGCTAAAAATTCGGTTTGTAGATAAGTGTGTTCCTAAAAAAGTAGGAAACTTCAGTGTTGTATATTTCAACACTAAAATCACAGCCAAACCACTAATTTTTTCAAGGACTAATTAATATGGCACTTATCAACGGCACTTTGGGAAACGACCCGAATTTGACGGGAGGCGCAGAAAATGACACTATCAATGGTTTTGCCGGAAACGATAACCTTTATGGCAGCAGTGGCATAGATACCCTCAACGCAGGAGAAGGCAATGATACCTTAGTTGGAGGTGCTGGCTTTGACACTCTCACGGGCGGTCCTGGCGCTGATATTTTTGTATTTAAAGGCTATGTTTCACAGGGAGTTAACCCAGGAGGTGTTTACTACGTTCAGAGTGCTGATGGTTATGACATCATTACAGACTTCAATCCAGCTCAGGATGCTATCAAAGCATTTGTTTCTGAGCCTGGTATTCCTCCCCATTTTAAACACGTTGCAGGCCCACCCATCCTGCCTCCAGGGGAGGTTCTTGGCGCTCTGAAAAATAGCGGTTTTGTCAGCACATTCCCAACACTTGACATTAGTAGTTTTTTGAGCGATCGCATAAGTTACGTAACTCAATTTGAGTCGGGATTTAACCCGATTCTCACACAATCGTTACTGTTTTAAATTCCCGAACTTTGAGCGCTAGATATGACCGAGTAAAACTGCTTCGCTGTCACTGTTCTAGCGCTCAGATAAATGTGCCAGATAAGCTTGAATTCTCTCAGTTGAGTGTCACCTAATTGAGTGACACTTAAACGAGCTACCACAAATATGTTTTGCCAAAACAAGCGACTAACAACAAGTTTTGAAAACAGTTAGACTTATAAAGTAAAAGTCGAAAATTTGTGGCTCAAGAGATTAGTTTCAATCAGTTATATGCCCTTAGTCCAATTCCAAGAGCAAGTCACTTAATGCACTGAAAATACTCTTTTTTGGAGAAGGGTGAAAGAATTTTATAGCGTTTCTCAGTTGGGTGGAATATATTGCAGTTCTGACGTTTCCCCCACCTTGGTAGGGAGATGGCAATGCCATGTCCCTACAGAATGTATCGCACCCAAGCGAGAATTGCTATACAACTAATCTTTAGTGGCTGCACAGTGAATAGAGTTTTTCACTGAGTAAATTTTCCCGAAAGCGGACGTTTAGTTTTTGATTTTTTAACACTAAACTACCAGCAAAAACCTTAGTAAAGAGGAATTAACATGGCACTTATCAACGGCACTCCTGGAAACGACCCTAATTTGAAGGGAGGCACAGAAAATGACACCATCAATGGTTTTGCCGGAAACGATAACCTCTATGGCGGCAATGGCATGGATACCCTCAACGGAGGAGAAGGCAATGACACCTTAGTTGGAGGTGCTGGCTTTGACATTCTTACGGGCGATCTTGGGGGTGATATCTTTGTATTTAAAGGAGTTAGTTCACATGGAGCTATCCCAGGCGTTGGTTACTACGTTCAGAGTGCTGATGGTTATGACATCATTAAAGACTTCAATCCAGCTCAGGATGCTATCAAAGAATATGTTCCTGCTCCTAAGGTGCCGCCTGGTAGTGATAGCCCTCCTGACAAGTTGAAACACGTTACAGGCGCACCCATCATGCCTCCACCTGAGGTTCTTGGCGCTTTGAAAAATAGAGGCACAGTCAGTACATTTCCAGCGCTTGACACTGGTGATTTTTTGAGCGATCGCATAAGTTATGTAAATCAATTTGAGTCGGGATTTAACCCGATTTTTACACAATCGCTGCTGTTTTAAATTTCCGAACTTTAAGCGCTAGATATGACCCAGGCAAAATGCTTGTCTGTCACTGTTCTAGCGCTCAGATAAATCCGAGCAATAAAATTAAATTGTATTATCTAAGTGTTACCTAACTGAATAACATTTAAATGAGCTACCACAAATATATTTTACCAAAATAAGTGACTGGTAACAAGCTCACAAAATAGTTAACCTTATAAAGTAAGGGTTAAAAACTTGCCAATTAAGAGATTAGTTTCAATCAGTTCTCTGCCATTAGTCCAATTCCAGTAGCAAATTGTCACTCAATGCACTGAAAATACGCTTGGTTGGAGAAGCTTGAATGAATTTTATAGTGTTTTTCAGCCGGGGGGAATGTATCGCGGTGCTGACGTTTTCGCCGCCTTGGTAGGAATATGGCAATGTCATATCTCTACAGATGTATCGCATCCAAACCTTGAATTGCTATACAACTAATCTCGCATTTAGCGGCTGCACAGCGAATAGAGTTTTTAACTGAGTAATTTTCCACAAAAGCAGATGGTTAGCCTTGTGTTTTTTAACACTAAGCTAACAACAAAAACATTAATAAAGAGGAATTAACATGGCAATTATCAACGGTACTTCTGGAAATGACCCGAATTTAAAGGGGGGTGTAGAAAATGACACCATTACTGGTTTTGAAGGAAAAGATGACCTCTATGGAGGCAATGGCATTGACGATCTCATTGGTGGCGCTGGCAATGATACCTTAGTTGGAGGTGCTGGCTTTGACACTCTCACAGGCGGTGCTGGCAGCGATATTTTTGTATTTACCAACGTTATTGGCTGGGGCATACAGATGGGAGTTGGCTATTATGTCCAGAGTGCTGATGGTTTTGACATTATTAAAGACTTCAATCTATTTCAGGATGGCATCAAAAGTTATGTGCCTGCTACTCCTAACGTTCCTGCCCACTTTAAACATATTTTAGGTGCAATCCTTATTGTGCCACCTCTGGTTAGATTCGCTTTAGCAAATAGCAATTTAGTCAGCCAAACTGCAAATATTGACTTTAGTAGTTTGGTGAGCGATCGCGTAACTTTTGCAACTCAATTCGAGTCAAATTTGAACTTGAGCTTCATAGAATAGGCGCTATTGTAAATTTGGGTAAATTAGGGAGTGTTTAACGCTCAATTCTTCTTTTTAAGGTGTGTTAGGAAGAAGCGAAAACTTTCTAGACATCTTACAAGCTTTGTTGCAGTAAAATACCCAACTCAGTTCTTCACTTACCTGAATGGAGACAAATCCCGTGAACCCTAAACGCTGGCTCCAACAGACTTTGCAGTTGGGTCTGGTATGCTCGTTGGCGATAGTAGGGGCGCTTTTCAAAGTCAGTCGCGTATGTGCCCAAATCGTACCCGATGAAACCTTAGGAACGGAAAGTTCTGTAGTGGTACCTGTTGCTCCTGGCATTCCGGTTGAATTTATCTTTAGCGGTGCAACACGGGATTCCAACTTGTTTCATAGTTTTAAACAATTCGATATTGGAGAAATTGGAGCCGCCTATTTTCTTCCTCCTCCAGCGATTAAAAACATACTGAGTCGGGTGACAGGAGGGAGCCGTTGCGAGATTTTGGGGACGCTGGGGGTAATTGGCGATGCCAATCTATTTTTAATTAACCCCAATGGGATTCTCTTTGGCTCAAAGGCTTCTCTGGATATCGGTGGTTCGTTTGTAGCGACGACAGCGAATGCAATTGCGTTTGACACTCAGGGTTTTTTCAGTGCTTCTGCGCCGAATGTTCCCCCAGTTCTAACGGTCAATCCTTCGGCTTTTTTATTTAATCAAATTGCCCCTCAGCCGATTGTTATTCAATCTTCTGAGATAGGTTTACAAGTTCCTGATGGTCGGAGTTTGTTGTTAGTGGGTGGGGATATAGAGTTGCAAGCAGGGCAGTTAAAAGCTCCCGGCGGTAGCGTCGAGTTGGGAGGAGTGGCGCAAGCAGCAACTGTAGGGCTAAATGTTGATGGGAACAATCTGCATTTGAATTTTCCGGCAGGGGTGCAACTAGCAGATATTTCTTTAACAGAAAAAGCGGTCCTTGATACCAGTGGTGAGGGCAGCGGTGCTATCCAGCTTTCCGGCAAGCGGATTACGCTCACCGATGGCTCAAAAATTGAGGCGAACACCATCGGGTCAAATCTAGGGGGGACGATTACCGTAACCGCACAGGAGTCCCTCGAACTCTTAGCCGGAAGCCGCTTGTTAACGCAGACTATCGGAGATGGCGCGGCTGGAGACGTAACAATTGAAACTGGGCAGTTGATTGTCAAAGATGGGTCGCAGATAGGAAGTGTTACTTTTAGCACGGGTCAGGGGGGAACGTTAAGCGTATCTGCTGCAAAGTTTGTGGAATTGATTGGTACTTCAGCAGATGGGGTAGATGTTAGCGGCTTGTTTACTCAAACTGAAGGTGCTGGAGCCGCCGGAAACTTAACGCTGAAAACTGATCGGCTAACTCTCAAAGATGGGGCGCAGGTCTCAGTTTCTACGATTGATGCAGCAGGTCAGGGCGGAAAATTGAATGTTACCGCACAACAGTCCGTACAATTGATTGGCACCTCCGCAAAAGGAAATCCTAGCGGTTTGTTTGCAGCAACTCAAGGCGGCTCCGGAGCTGCTGGAGACTTGACCGTGAAAACCGGACAGTTGATTGCTCAGGATGGGGGACAGGTTTCTGCTTCTACTTTTGGCGGCGCGACAGGTAAAGGCGGAACGGTGAGCGTCACCGCAGATTCGATACAACTCATTGGAACGTCAGCAAATAGTCAGTTTAGAAGCGGCTTGTTGGTGGGGACAACAGGTAGCGCCGCCGCGGGAGACTTGACGGTTGAAACGGGACAGTTGACTGTCCAGAATGGAGCGCTGGTATCGGCGGGAACTTTAGGGGAGGGTCAGGGAGGAAAATTGACCATCACCGCTAAGAAGTCTGTGCAGTTGGTAGGAATATCGGCTCAGGGGCAAGCCAGCAGCTTGCTGACTCAAACATCAGGGGCTGGAACTGCGGGAGACTTAAAAATTACCACGGGGCAGTTAATTGTCCAAGATGGCGCTCAAGTCAATGTCAGCAGCCAAGGGACGGGAAATGCAGGCAATCTAGAAATCGAGGCAGGTTCAATTCTTTTAGACAACCAAGCCGCCCTGACTGCAACAACCAAATCGGGAAATGGCGGCAATATTACCCTACAGGTGCAGGATTTATTGCAGTTGCGCCACGGTAGTAGCATTTCCACCACCGCAGGCACCGATAAGGCAGGTGGAAACGGCGGCAATATGGACATCAATGCCAAATTCATTGTCGCCGTCCCTGAAGAAAATAGCGATATTACTGCGAATGCCTTTGAAGGTCGGGGAGGGAATATCAATATCACAACCTCTGGCATCTTTGGCACCCAGTTTCGCCCCCGCCTCACGCCAGAAAGTGATATCACGGCGAGTTCGGAATTTGGTGTAAATGGCGCAGTCAATATCAATACCTTGGATGTCGATCCCAGTCGCGGGTTAGCGACTTTACCCGCGGAGTTGGTTGATGCGTCTGGATTGGTGGCACAAACTTGTCCGACTGGTGGGGGGCTTGCACAAAGTGAATTAATCTTGACTGGGCGCGGTGGATTGCCGGACAATCCCAGCGAAACCCGAAGCAGCAGCGTCGTTTGGACAGATTGGCGAATTTCTCAAACAAGCCGTCCAAATCGGATCTCGCACGCTGCAAAAGCTTTCCCTCGCTCAACTGCGGTTGCCGAATCTCAGGCTCATTCCCCGGCGATACCTTTCGTGGAAGCGACTGGATGGGGGAGAAATCATCAAGGTGAAGTCGTGCTGATGGCTGCTGTTTCTTCTTCCCCTAAGAGTTTAGCGTTAGCGTCCCAGTGTCCTCGCTAATATTGCGATCGCGTCTTGATGATTCAGTGTTAGCAAGTTAGTTCAACTTTTATGGAAAAAGGTTAAACGTGAGCATCTAAATGGGTAGGCTGTGTTAGGCTATTGCGTGAATATACGGAAACCTTACCGTCAAGGTAATGCTAGCCAAGCGTGTTAATTCGCAGAGTGCTTCGATCGCTGCATTGCCACCCTTGTTGGATAAGAAGCGCGATCGCGCTGGGTACGATCGCCGCTGGGAGCGATCGCGCGATCGCCCAAAATATCACCCTTGATGGCAGCCTCGGCTTGGTAAAAACCTTAACGGGTCCTAATTACGTTATTCCTCAATCAGCGGGTCAAACCGTCGGCAGTAATCTGTTCCACAGCTTTGGAAAATTTAGCCTCAACGCAGGCGAGGTAGCGGGTTTTAGCAGCGCCGCCAATATCCAGAATATTCTGTCCCGCGTTACAGGGGGTTCTCCCTCCTTGATTAACGGCTCAATTTTTACCGATCAGCCGGTCAACTTCTTCTTGATCAATCCCAGTGGCATTCACTTCGGGTCAAAGGCTCAACTCAATGTCGGCAGCACCACCAGAGGCTCTTTTGTTGCCACCACGCTGGATGCTTTGGTGTGGGCGGATGGTAGTCAGTTTAGCGCCACCAATCCAGAAGGAGCGAGTAGCTTACTGACGATGGTTGGCGATCCGAGTGGGTTCATCTCTTCACAACTGCCGAAACCAATCGTGGGTTCTGCTAGCACCCTGAAAGTCGCAGAAAATCAGACTTTGTTGTTATTAGGCGGTGATGTGAGTTGGAAGGGCGGGCTTTTACAAGCGCGGAGTGGTCGAGTCGAGTTGGCAGGAGTCGCAGAACCAGGAACCGTAAAGCTGAATGTCGAAGGCAATCGTTGGCGCTTGAAATTTCTAGATAGCGTCGTCCATGCAGATATATCCCTCACGAATCAAGCCGTAATTGATGTCAATGGTCAAGGTAGCGGGGCGATCCAGCTTTCCGGCAGACAGGTGACATTCAGCGATGAATCAAAAGTGTCTGCAAATACCCTGGGGAATCGAAATGGACAAGGAATTTTTATCCAAGCTGTGCGGCTGATCGTTCAAGGGGGTTCTCAGGTATCTGCAACAACCACCGGCAAGGGGAAAGGAGGGATTATCGACATCAATGTCTCTGATTCGGTAGAACTGATCGGCACCTCAGCGGATGGTCAAAAACCCAGCAAACTCGCCAGTGATGTTAAAGATGCAGGGGGAGATGCGGGAAACGTGACAATTACGACCCGGCAATTGCTAGTTCGGGATGGGGCGCGGATATCAGCGAGTGGTTCCGGAACGGGGCAGGGAGGAAGTATCAACGTCTATGCCACCGATCGGGTGGAACTGAGTGGCACCGCACCGAGCGATCGCCGTCCCAGTGGATTGTCGGTTCAAACTTCTAGAGGCAATGGGAAAGCTGGAAACTTAACGATTACCACTCGGAAATTGACGATCCGAAATGGGGCAGAAGTCTCTGCGGCTACTTTTGGGGCAGGTTTCGGGGGAAATGTGGAGGTGAATGCCTCTGAGTTGGTAGAACTGATTGGGACTTCAGGGAATGGAAAGCTTCGCAGCAGATTATTTGCTGGCACCGGCAACCCCGCCGATGTCATCCGAGACGGAGATGGTTCCCCCTCCGATAGCAGTAATCTTCCGGCATTTTCGACCGGAGATGGGGGAAGTCTGACGGTTAAAACTCAGTGGTTAACGGTTCGGGATCGGGGACAAATCTCTGTGGGCAGTCAAGGGTTAGGAAAAGCTGGCGAACTCGAAATTGACTCTGGCTCTATCCTGCTAGACAATGGGGCGACCCTCAACGCCCAAACTGTATCCGGTGACGGCGGGAATATTCGATTGCGAGTGCAAGACTTATTATTGCTGCGCCGCAATAGTAACCTTTCCACCACCGCAGGCACTGCAAAAGCAGGTGGAGATGGCGGGAATCTGGACATCAATGCCAAATTCATCGTCGCTGTCCCGACTGAAAATAGCGATATTACCGCCAATGCCTTCCAAGGTCGGGGAGGGAATATCAACATCTCCACTTCTGGTATCTTTGGTAGCCAGTTGCGATCGCGCCCAACCTCCCAAAGTGACATCACGGCGAGTTCGGAATTTGGAGTCGATGGTACCGTACAAATTAATACTTTGGATGTCGATCCCAGTCGCGGGTTAGCGACTTTACCAGCCGAATTGGTCGATGCTTCTGGATTGATAGCACAAACTTGTCCGGCGAGTGGCAGCAACGTCGCGAGTTCTTTCACCGTGACGGGAAGCGGAGGGTTGCCGGACAATCCTAGCGAAACCCGAAGCAGCAGTGCCGTTTGGACAGATTGGCGTCAGGTTGCACCAGCTTCCACTCACTCCCAAAAGGATGTTGCCATACAGTCAAACTTGACAAAAGAGCCGGTAGAAGCACAAGGTTGGGTGAAAAACGATAAAGGCGAAGTTGTTCTCACCGCTGCTGTTCCGTACTCCTCTCTTCATTCCGGGCTAACAACCGCTAAGTGCTATGTGCCGTAATCTTTCTGGGGGCGATCGCTTATTGTTGCTTCGGCTAAGTTTAGCCATACTGAGTATCTGCTTGACGGCGCAAGCAGCGCAATCGCTTCCGGAAACGATTGACTCGGCTCAAGTTCCTCAACTCCCTCCGCCACAAGACATCATTCAACCGCTACCTCCCTCCCCTTCGCCGCTTCCGTCCCCGGAAACGCCTGCGCCACTACCGCCGCCAGAAGACTTACTCCAGTCCCCCACCCAGCCTTCCCCAGACGAGGAGACACCGGGGGAGACGGTTCCTGGCAACATTACGGTGGAAAAGTTTGAATTCATCGGCAATACAGCTTTCAGTTCCGAAAAGCTAGCGGAAATTACCAAGCCGTTTACCAATCGACCAATTTCTTTTGCCGAACTGCTGCAAGCTCGAACTGCTGTCACCGAGTTTTACGTCAACCAAGGGTATATTACGTCAGGTGCCCTGATTCCCGCCAACCAAACGATTCAGGGAGGCGTCGTCACCATTCAGGTCGTCGAAGGCGGCTTAGAAGACATTAAAATTAGCGGCACGCGACGGTTAAATTCCAACTACGTGCGATCGCGTTTGGCTGTCGCCACCTCAAAGCCGCTCAATCGAGAGCGTCTCTTAGAAGCATTACAACTGCTGCAACTCAATCCGCTGATTGCCAATTTATCCGCGGAACTCTCTGCTGGAACCCGTCCGGGATTCAGTTTGCTGGAGGTTCGGATAACAGAGGCGAAGACCTTTAGCACCCAAATCGGCATCGATAACGGTCGTTCTCCCAGTGTGGGCAGCTTCCGACGCCGATTGCAAGTGAATGAAGCGAATTTATTCGGTTTGGGAGATGGTTTAAGCCTTGCCTACAGCAATACGGATGGCAGCGATAGCTTCGATACTTCTTACACACTGCCGATTAATCCTTACAATGGCACGTTCAGCGTCAGCTACGGCACCACATCCAGCGATGTGATTGAGCCACCCTTCGACCGACTCGATATTTATGCCGCCTCGCGCTACTATGAATTGACGCTGCGCCAGCCAATTGTTCAAACCCCCACCCAACAATTCACCGTCGGTTTAACAGCATCTCGGAGGGAGAGCGAAACTTCTTTGCTAGAGATTCCGTTTCCCCTGTCGGCGGGCGCTGATGACGAGGGACGCACCCGGATATCAGCATTACGATTGTTTCAGGAATGGACGCAAACCGGGACTCGCCAAGTCATTGCCTTGCGATCGCAATTTAATATCGGACTCGGTGCCTTTGATGCAACTCTCAACGAATCTGGTCCCGATAGTCGCTTTTATTCATGGCAAGGGCAAGCCCAGTGGGTACGCCTCCTCGCCCCAGAAACGTTGCTATTGGTGCGTGGCAACGTGCAACTAGCAGATAGAACGCTAGTCCCTTTAGAACAATTTGGTTTAGGCGGCTTAGAAAGCATTCGGGGTTATCGTCAGGATGCTCTGCTGACGGATAACGGCGTCTTGCTAAGTGCAGAACTTCAGTACCCAGTGCTGCGCGTCCCCCAAGTGCAGGGCGTTCTCCAAATCATTCCGTTCGTCGATTTTGGCACCGCCTGGAACAGTTCGGGCACAGAAGATCCTGAACCCAATAGACTTTTATCGGTTGGGTTAGGATTGCAGTGGCGGCAATCACCACGCTTCAGCGCCCGCCTGGACTGGGGAATTCCTTTAGTGAATCTCTCTTCGAGGGAAAGAACATGGCAAGAAAACGGTCTGTACTTTTCCGTGCAGTACAATCTTTTCTAAAGTACGGGCTTTTCGGATTAACTTTGACCCTTTTGCTTTCTTGGGGTCAAAAGGTACACTCTCATTCGCTGCTGTTGGCAAGTCAGTACGGGCACGGCAGTGCTGTGTCCCTACCTCGTCAGGCGTTACCTTCCAGGGAAACCTCTGCCCCAAAGAGTCTCGCTCTCCCCTTACCCCCCTTTTTAAGGGGAGCAGAAGAGGGGAGAAGAATTCTTCCCCCTTCCCTACGAGGGAAGGGGGTTAGGGGGTTAGGTTTCCTCAATTCAAGGGAAACCTCTGCCCCAAAGAGTCTCGATCCCCCCTTACCCCCCTTTTTAAGGGGGGCAGGAGAGGTGGCATTAGATGCTACCGAACTAAGTTCCAATGCAACTCAAGTGGAACAGGGACGTGAATTTTATGAAACTGGACAGTTTGTTGAGGCGGTAAGGATTTGGCAACAAGCGGCAAACACTTTTCAAGCCCAAGGAGATATCCTCAATCAAGCTTCTACTTTGAGCTTCCTGTCCTTAGCTTACCAACAACTCGGACAGTGGACGGAGGCAACGGAAGCGATCGCAAACAGTCTGAAACTATTAGAAGCGAGAAATCCCAACAAAGACCACTTGCCCGTTCTCGCCCAAGCTTTCAACATCCAAGGGCAGCTGCAATTGGCACTCGGACAAGCGGAACAAGCTTTAACGACTTGGGAACAAGCGGCGGCTATTTATACGCAAGCAGGAGACAAGGCGGGAATTACGGGTAGCTTAATTAACCAAAGCTTAGCGCTGCAATCTTTAGGGCGTTATCGTCAAGCTGCGAAGGCATTGACTCAGGTAGAGGAGACGCTGGCGAATCAACCCAATCCGATGAAAGCGATCGCGCTCAGTTCTTTCGGTAACACCCTCCGCGTCGTTGGCGATTTAGAGAAGTCCCGGCAGGTTTTGCAGCAAAGTTTGGATGTCGCCCAGCAACTCAAGTCTCGCCCAGACATTAGTGCAGCGTTCCTGGGTTTAGGAAATACCGCGCGATCGCAACAGGATACGGAAGCAGCTTTAAAGTTTTATCAACAAGCCGAATCAACTGCCCCTTCCCCAATGACCCGCAACCAAGCCAAACTCAATCAATTGAGCTTGTTGGTGGAAACGAAGCAATTGAGCGCTGCCAAGGCGTTGGGTTCCCAAATGCAAGCGGAAATTGCGAATTTACCCCCCAGTCGAACGGCTGTTTATGCCAAGATTAATTTTGCCCAAAGTTTGACGCGACTCAAACAAGCTGACACTGCAAATACTTCCTCCTGGACAGAAATCGGTCAGGTGTTAGCGAATGCAGTTCAACAAGCCAAAAGTATCCAAGATATCCGGGCAGAAGCTTATGCGCTGGGACATCTCGGCGGACTATACGAACAAACTCAGCAATTGCAGAATGCCCAAGACTTGACTCGGCAAGCGTTACTTCTCGCCCAATCAATTAACGCCTCAGATATTTCCTATCGCTGGCAATGGCAATTAGGACGCTTATTGAAAGCGCAGGGAAAAACCAAAGATGCGATCGCTGCTTACACGGAAGCGGTGAATATTCTCCAATCTCTCCGCAGCGATTTAGTCACCATTAATCCTGACGTTCAGTTTTCTTTTCGAGAGGAAGTCGAGCCTATCTATCGGCAACTGGTCGAGTTGCTATTGCAAACAGAGGGAACTTCACAGCCAAGTCAAGACAATCTCAAACTAGCCCGTAACACGATTGAATCTCTACAACTCGCCGAACTCGATAATTTCTTTCGCACCGCTTGTTTGCAAGGCAAAACAGTCCAAATCGACCAAGTCATCGATAAAGACGATCCGACCGCCGCAGTCATCTATCCGATTATTTTGGCAGACCGATTAGAAGTCATTCTCAAGTTACCTCAACAACCGCTACGCCACTACAAAACTGCTATCAGCCAGAGTGAAGTAGAAAGAATTGTCGGAGAATTGCGAAAGCAACTGACCAAACCGTACACGCTGCGAGAAACTCAAGCTTTATCTAAGCAAGTCTATGATTGGTTGATTTTACCTGCATCGCAGGATCTCGCGAGCAACATTAAAACTTTGGTATTTGTCCTAGATGGTTCCTTGCGAAATATCCCGATGGCTGCACTCTACGACGGTCAACAATACCTTGTCCAAAAGTATGGCGTTGCATTAACTCCAGGGTTGCAGTTACTCGGCCCCAAATCTTTAGAACGGGGAAAAATCAAAGCTTTAACTGCCGGAATTACTGAATCTCGCCAAGGGTTTGCTGCGCTCAACAATGTAACCCTGGAATTAAATCAGATTAAATCTGTAGTGCCCACTACGGTACTGCTCAATCAGGAATTTACCAGTACCGCTTTCCAAAAAGAAATGAATGCGGTTTCCTTTCCAGTCGTACATCTTGCCACTCACGGTCAATTCAGTTCTAAAGCTGAGGAGACATTTATTCTAACTTGGGATAATCGGATTAATGTCACTCAGTTGGATAATTTACTCCGAATTAGAGATACGAACCGACCAACTGCGATCGAATTACTCGTCCTCAGTGCTTGCCAAACCGCTACTGGGGACAAACGGGCGGCTTTAGGACTGGCTGGGGTTGCGGTACGCGCTGGGGCGCGGAGTACCCTCGCGTCTCTATGGTCGCTGGACGATGAGAGTAGCGCCCTTCTGATGAGTCAGTTTTATCAAGAGTTAACCAATACCAAGGAGACGAAAGCGGAAGCACTCCGGTTTGCCCAGCTGTCTCTGTTGCAGAATCCGCGATACCAGCATCCCCGTTACTGGGCACCCTACGTGCTAGTGGGGAATTGGCTATAGTTGCGGGAAGATTTCAAATCTATAGCAATATCTCGTTTGAATGCAGTGGGGAACTATCGGTAATTCACCGAAAAGTATTAAATTTCAAACAAGAACGCGCTTTTTAACCGGCGCATCTTCAAGCTGGCAGTAAGGGCGACTGTAGCAGAGGGGCGACTCTAGAGAGTGCTGAACTAAGAAGTCAGGATCGCTCATCACCTGCTCAGTTGCACCATCGTAGACGACCTGACCCTGACTCAAGACTACCGTGCGATCGCATAACTCCAAGGCTAAATCTAAGTCGTGGGTGGCAATCAGTTGCGTCAGCGGCAAGCTTTTTAACAACTCGATCAACTGGCGACGAGAACGGGGATCTAGCTGAGCCGAGGGTTCGTCAAATACCAACACTTGGGGGTTCATTGCCAGCACGCCTGCGATCGCAATCCGCTTCTTTTCGCCTCCAGATAAATTATCTGTATTCCTCTGTCCATAGCGTTCTGGATCGATATCCACCGCTGCCATCGCCTGAAGCACTCGTGCGGTAAGTTCCTTGTCTCGCAAGCCTTGATTCATCGGACCAAAGGCAACATCTTCCCAAACTGTGGGCATAAATAACTGATTATCTGGATTCTGAAATACCAGCCCCACAAAATTCCGAATTTTTTGCAAATTCTCCTTTCTGACAGGCCATTCTCCAATGATGATTTCTCCCGCTTCGGGTAAGAGAATCCCATTCAGATGTAACTGCAAAGTGGACTTTCCCGAACCATTGGCTCCAATTAATGCCACCCGTTCAGTTGCTTTAATCGATAAATTAATTCCCCTGAGTGCATGAGTTCCATCAGGGTAGATATAGCTAAGATTTTCGATAAATATTGGATTATGGTGCATAGCAAAAATTAAAAATTTTTAGAATAAATAAACCACTTGTCCCAGCAGTGCCAAAATTACGGTTAAGGTTAAAGCCACAATGTCTCGGTGTCCGCCCGACGGCACCTTCTCGACGGGCGGTAGCCCTTGATAACCCCGCGACAGCATTGCCTGATAAACCCGCTCCCCCCGCTCATAGGTACGGATAAATAGCGTTCCCATCATGTTGCCAATCACCTGGCGTTGCCAGTGGTTACTGCCCATCAAGTTGCGAGAGGCTGCTGCCCGACGCATGGCGTTAACTTCCCCAATCAGGACGCTAATGTAGCGATACATGGATGCTAGAATCGCCACCAATAGGGGTGGGGTTCGCAAGGCGACTAATCCATTCAGGAGCGCTGCAACCGAAGTAGTTAAAGTCAGCACATTTAGCATCATCAGCGAAAGTAGCGCTTTGAGGGTCACGCTACCCAAAACCATCAGCCCGACGGTAGTAATCCGTAGCACTCCCCAAGACCACAACACCTCGCCGCCGTCCCGAAACAAAGTGCCTAGCAGTACAACGCCAATAAAAGCAAACTCAACGGCGATTCGCTTCAGCAGGATGCTCCATGTCACCCGACTCAGGAGAACAACGCCTAGCACGCCTAACCCATAGATTGCCCAAGTCCACCAGCGTCCGTTTGGCGTCAGGGCGATCGCAAATACAAGGAGTAGCGTACACAGGATTCGAGTCCGGGATGCTAATGAGTGCCAGGGAGTTTTGCGATCGCTATCAGCATCTAGTTGAACGGCAATAATGTGCAGCAGCATTCGCTTTACGCTTTAGTTCTTAGCTATCCAGGGGGCCATCTGGATTATCTGAGGACGAGGGGACTTCATAGTCTGAGGAAGATGAAACAGAATTGCGAACCACCAGCTTGCCGATGCCCCAAGCCAAACCAAATGTTGTTAAGGTTCCAATCAAACCGGCTAAGGGTGTGGCGAGTCCTTCTGGTACGCCTCTGAGGGCATATTCTTCAAAAACAGCGTAAAAGGGGAGTTTTTGGGCGGGTGCTTCTTCGGCTGCTTTATCCTCAAACTTTAGATCCTGAGAAACTCGGTCTAATCCGTCTGGATCTGAGCTAGCGAATGGAGACAAAAAAATTGCAATCAGCAGGGCAACACCCAATCCAGTGATGACAAAAGCCCGGTTGCGTTCCCGTGAGAGGTTGCTACTCATAAACGTTTAATCCCTTTCCTATATAACTAGATGCACGCAGTGCTTAACGCTGTGACAGCGAACGAGATGCAGTGGAAACAGCTCGGCGGGGTGGATCGAACAACAGATCGGGACGCGATCGCCATACATAACTCACTGCTACGACGGTAATCAGTGATTCTCCAATGCCGATTAGGACGTGCCAAAATGCCATTGCCCCTACGGCTACCCCAAAGGGCACTGTTCCGGACAAAGCTAGTTGTACTGCTGTCAAAATTGAGGCAATAAACACGCTTGCCCAAGCTGCAATTGCCGTACCCACTAACATTCCCCGCCAGTTATCCCGTCCTAAGGCAAAGCGAATTGTTTTGTAGAGGTAGTAACCCGCAAAGGTGCCAATGAGTCCCATATTGGTGATGTTGGCTCCTAGCACAGTCAGTCCACCATCTTGAAACAAGACTGCCTGGACGATGAAGACTGCCACCATGACGAGCGATCCCGCCCACGGGCCAAGTAAAACTCCCGCGAGCGTCCCACCCAGCAGGTGCCCGGAGGTGCCCCCTGGAATTGGGAAATTAATCATTTGGGCGGCAAAAATAAAGGCTCCACACACACCCATCAGCGGGACTGCCCGTTCCTGGTAGTCAGCCTGCACTCGATTTAGAGCGAGTGCAATCAGTCCGATGGCGAGTACCCATGTCACGAGGCTAACGGGCAAGCTCAAGAAGCCATCTGGAATGTGCAAGGCTAACTGCGGCTGTATTATCCAGTGCAGTAAGCCAGAGGAGACAATACTAGGGAGCGGGGCTGTAATTATCATTAAAAATTGTCCTTTACTGCCAGATTATTTAATAAATCCAACCCTCTAATAAAACATAAATTTTTCAAAAAAAGCAATGCGATAGGGGGGCATTGAGGATTTTTAAGTTAATCATTGTATGGTGAAGAAATCTGTTACTTTTGGCATAATTTGAAGGAATACTCCTCCTCTCTAAGACTGAGATTCAGAAAATCTGCGATCGCAAGGTGTATAAGCGATCGCATCTGCGCGTCAGGACATTGCGAAATCAAAAAATGATGTTGTAGGGTAGCCCCTGCAACATCATTTCCCCAATTAATAACACTTAATTTGCCGAGCCGCTGCTGCTCAAAACGCGGATAAATTCCAGGGGTAAGCCGTCGGTATCGGCAATGAAAGCGACTTCGTAGACGCTTGAGCCGATCATTTGCTGCGTTGGCTCTAAAAGTACCTTCAGGGGAAAAAACTGCTCTGGAGAAGTCTGTGCTGCCTCATCAAAGCGTTCTTTTAAAGAATTTAACCAACTCGGCAAATCAGATGCGGTATCGGTGATATCAAAAGACAAATGGTAGTACCCGACGTAATGCTCATCTCCAAAAGCGTCAGGGGCGGGTTTCGGTTGCGGAATCTGGATTAATTCAATGCGTCCGAGACTACCCTCCATCCAGCAGGCAAGGGTGATCCCGGCGGTGAAGCGTTCGCAGACAGTAAATCCCAGATGTTCGTAGAAAGCGATCGCGCGATGAATATTTGCGGTGCGGATCGAAACATGATGCATGATTTTTGTCCTTTGCGATCAGTCTTTAGCCCTTAGTGTTTAGTCTTTCGCGATCGTCTGCCAGTCTTTACCCAATTGACAATAACTAATCACAAATGACCAATGACTAATCACAAATGACTAATCACGAACGAAATTATTCAAACAACCGAAAATAAGGATATCTCACAGGGATACCCGGTTCTTTTTCCAAATCGAAATTAATCACTTCCCAGCAGGGTTCTTCTTCCGGTTCCGGGCTAAATTCCACCGGCAATCCGTACAGCCTGGGTTTCGGCGGATCTGACTGCCCCCGCCAAGGGGTACTGCGTTCCAGATAAGCACTAATTAACTCCCGATAACGACTGGCAATAATGACTCGCGTCGCTCGGTAGCCTTGAGTATACAGTCGGTCTAGGGCTTCGTGAATCTCAAACCGAATCCCATCCGGATGGGTGTGCTGCCGGTACCATTCATCACTCCACCGACGCCAGTGACGCCCAGACTGTAAGTGAATCAGTTCACCAGTCTTCGGATCTGCCTCAAAGGCACCATGACGCGGACACAGATAAGTATCCGTTAGCGTCAAGGCCGGAATCGTTTGGCGGCAATGGGGGCAGTGAATCTCCGGCCCAAAGATCGGGTACTGTAAGCCTGGATTCATCATGGAGTGTGTATCGGCATTCTATGTATCTGTCCAACGGTGCCAGTGGCTTTATTATATCTGTGTAGGTGAAGCTTCGCCCTCACCATAAAGAGTGTGGTTATTTTGTGGAGTCACTGAGCGCATCTTGTGAGTAGTTTAAACCCGTCCCTCGGTTCCGATAATTCCTATTGGCCTAGCCCCGATCTCTCCTTAGCTGCCTTTGTCGCCCCGAATGCCGTTGTCATGGGTTGGGTAAAGATTGGTGCAGGGGTCAGCATCTGGTTTGGGGCTGTGGTGCGAGGAGATGTAGAACGCATTGAAATTGGAGAACGGACAAATATTCAGGATGGTGCGATTTTGCACGGCGATCCCGGCAAGCCAACCATTGTGGAAGATCATGTAACCATCGGGCATCGCGCTGTGATTCATTCGGCTCATATTGAACGCGGTTGCCTGATTGGCATCGGCGCAGTGGTGCTAGATGGCGTGCGCGTGGGGGCTGGAAGTCTTATCGGTGCTGGCTGTGTGGTGACGAAGGACGTGCCCCCTTTGTCGCTGATGGTGGGGATGCCTGCCAAGCGGGTGCGCGAACTTTCTGAGGCTGAGACGGCAGAACTGATCGAACACGCAAGGCGCTACGAGAAGTTGGCTTTGGTTCATGCAGGCAAGGGGACGGATCTGGGATTTACGACGCCCCATTGATGTCTGGGACAGTTGGGGAGTTCGGATAAGTCAAGGGATGTATCAAACTGTCCCCCGATGCCTAAAAATAAAATATGAGAATTGTTCAAAAATCTTTAAGCAATAAGAGAGGAAACTTCAATGGAGTTTGACTGGCGCGTGTTAATCGTTTTGCTGCCAATTGTCGCAGCAGCAGGCTGGGCAGGGTTTAATATTCTTCCGTATGCTCTGAAACAAATTCAGGGTTTTCTCAACAGATCCTGAACGAGACGATACAAGTAATTAGCAGTAACCCCCTTGTTCCCCTTAGTCTGAGAGGATCGAGGGGGTTCTTGGTGGAGAAGACTGGACAAGGAGTACCACCTAACCCTACCCCTGCCCCTCCCCGCTCTTCTTGGAGGGTTTCAATATTCTATTCTCCCCTCTCCGTGGAGGTCGAGGGGCTGGGGGTTGAGGTTCCGAGGGATTTTAGCTCCGAATGCTCCGCTGACGCGCCGCTTCGCGAACAGGAGATTGGCAAGCCGAATCGTTGAACGAAGAATATCCGCCCTATCAGTGCGGAGAATGTTATTTCAGAGACAAATCTTCTTGAGCGATCGCGGCACCAGCGGTCCACGGTTTCTTATTGTATTCAAAAGCGCCAATATCTGGTTGCTTCCCTACAAATCCATTGGTGTAAGGAGAAATGACCGCACCTTTATCTACAGCCGCAGAAGTAGCAGTGAGTTGATAGTCGTGGTTGCTTCTATTTACAAACTGTACATCGGGAACAGTGATTTGACCTGCCGCATCTTTTTCCATGACAATATTGTTTTCCACTGTCATCCCCCCTGCGGACTGGGTATCTTTAAATTCTTTAGCAATATTATTTTTGAGGATAGTACCTTTCATATTAGATCGAGACGGTTCCCACCAAATCTCTCCATCTACAGTGTTGTTATACACTTGCCTATTTGTATTTAGACAGGGAGTGCCGTGACTGTTAATCGCAATCCCATGCTTGGGAATATTCCACAGAACATTGTGATGCACTACATAGTTAGAACTGTTGCCGTCTAAATAAATTCCCATGCTGCCAAAATAATGCAAACTGGGGTTGTATTCTGCTTGACTATCGTGAATTTTATTATAGGCAATCTCAGTCCCTTTGCCATCATGTCCCCATGCCTGCACCGTACCTCCGTCGCTATTTTGCCGCCCCATATTAAATGCTTCGTTGTACATCACCTTGCCCTGCGTC
The DNA here is from genome assembly GCF_014695825.1 of Coleofasciculus sp. FACHB-542. NCBI lineage: Bacteria > Bacillati > Cyanobacteriota > Cyanophyceae > Coleofasciculales > Coleofasciculaceae > Coleofasciculus > Coleofasciculus sp. FACHB-542. The sequence goes on from NZ_JACJPB010000029.1 coordinate 44,296, forward strand.
AATTCATTGATATTGATCGCGCCTGGAGTTCCTAAATCAAATAGAGTGTTGTACATAATTGCATTGCCTGCGCCTTTAATATGGATGGCGCTGCTAGTCCCGGAGTAATTTGTATCGTGGATAATAGAATTAGTAATTTTACTCGAATTGCCTTCGATTCTAATTCCCGCTCCTGCCGCATACCTAATTTCGCTATTTTTTACTTCGTTATTATTTCCTCCCAATAAAATAGCTGGCGCTCCTTGGTCATACCAAAGATGGGGAATTACTGCAAAATTAGAACCATACAAAAGCTTGACTTGATTAATTGAAATATTAGAACTATTATTTGAGTGAATGCCTGCCGCGAAAATATTGATATTTTCTATGCTTATATTAGATTTACTATTAATCTCAAATGCCCATTGCCTTTTTTTTACTTCTACACGTTTGCTTGCAGGATTGCTTCCATCTATCGTCCATAAATATAAATTTCCCGAAGTATCTCTAAACCATTCTTTCGGTGCATCCAAAGCTTCATACTTACCCCAAATATAGTAGTAATTACCCGCTTTTGGAGCATAGCCTAGAGAGTTTGCATAATATTGATAGTCGCTAAAATTAATAGTTTTAGGGGTGTGACTGGTAATCGTGCTGGTATGGGGTGCCCAATTTGGACCAGGAACGTGATTGACTTTGGCGTTATTCCAAAAACTAGTAGGAAAGTCACTTAAAGCTTCATCTAAAATTGTGCCGCTGACTCGTGAATTGTCAGCAGCATTTGGGTTGCTAATTGAACCACCATCAGCGATCGCTTTGTCTTTACTGGTAATTTGTGCTGGGTTTTTGTTAATATTAGGCCATCTAGCCTCGACCATCATTTCATCATTTACAAAAACCTGGTTATTCCCTTCACCTAAATCCCAGTTCATTGTTGCTTTGTAGACTTTTCCGCTGGGGTGATTGTGCAGAGTCCAATTAGAGATCGGATCTGCACCGCTAATTGTTACTTGTTCGTTTTGATAAGCTTTAAAAATAATGGGTTTTCCCGCAGTTCCAGAATTAGCGGGGATAACAGTTTCTCGATAAATCCCGCCTTGAATCAAACAGGTATATCCAGCCGTCGCTACACTGGCACACTTTTGAATATTTTGAAAGGGTTTAGACAAAGTTCCTGAATTAGAATCTGCGCCAGAGGGCGATACATAGTAAACTTTTGAGTCTTGTGCAGAGACTGAACCAGGTAAGTTTACTTTGCTACTTATCAAAACTAGGCAGAATACTGTAACAAAAATTGAAAATAACTTCCCAGCAATACGAAAGTTTTTATTTAAATAATTCATTGTGGAAATACCATATATGGTTTAATAATTTAAGGTATTTTTAGCCGAAAATTGTATTAATTTTCGGCTAAAAACTTAGGTCAAAAGCCAGAAAAAAGCAAGCTGAACCAATCTCCTTTCTCCCGATAATCGGCTACTAAAAGTGCTTAAATAAACGATTCAGAATAGAGCCTAGTATGCGGTACATCATAGCCCTCTGGAGCTTTACTGAAATCCGTAAAAATTCGGACGATCAAAAAACTTCAGCGTCTCCGGAACGAGAATTTACTGAAGGGTTTTTCTCGCTCATTGAAAGTTGGTGGACGCGGTAGCGAAGCGGTGTTGCTCTTAGAAAACCGCTCTATTGCAATCATTAGCGAATTGTTAGCGTTGAGGGTAAGGGCGGGTGATAACTGCCTGTACAGCACGTCATCTGTCAACAGGGACATTTTCAACCCGCCCACGGAAGTCGGCTCTCCCTAAGCTAAAACCTTACTTAGAGGTTCGTCTCGCTACAAGGTTGCAGCTACCCGTTGAGTTTACTTAAAGGGTTCTAGCTGATCGGCACGTAACCAGACATTTGGTGCTGGCACCTGACCAAATTTGACGAGTGCGTAGTCACCCCGCAATTGTACAACTTCACCCTTGGTTTCAAATATGTAGGAAGGGAAGCGCGAGTCGCTAGCTTGCGCTTCCACACTGTTTTCTAATTTTTCTCGCACAGCACGAACCAAATCGCCACTTTTGACTGCCATATTTTTGTTCTGCCCTTGTGTCTAGTTCATCACTATTTTAGTTTCTATGAGGGCGGGAAAATCATCTGAAAGCAAATTTACTTAGAGGATGCCTGAAAAAGTCCTAATTGAGACGCTTAGATGGTGGAGATCCCCCTTGAAAAGAAGGAATTTGAGCTGAATTATCCCCTTTCTAAGGCGGGATAAACAGATAATATCAACTTTTGATACTTTTCAAACATCGTCTAAACGCTCGCTCTTTCAAAGCCAGTTCACGAACGCGGACGTCTATTTGCTCTTTGCGGCTTGTGGTTCAATAACACCCCGAAGCTAGTTTCGTAAATCATTGAGAATTTTTGCACTAATCGAAATAAAATGAGCTAAGTTAATAAATATACTAATACTAAATATAGAAGTACATTTGGTTTGCAAGATTAAAAGTTTTTCTAACTAATTATTTTATTTTAAACTGAACCAAGTTATCTTGGATTATCTCAGTAATCAATAACACTCAAACAGGCAATTAGCAGCTAGTCGCCAGGAAAGGAGTAACTCGGTGAATAAGCCATTAAAACTGAAGTCCCGCATTTTGCTAGGGCGTGTCATCAATTAGATAAGCTAGAGCAACAGAGAGAAGAAAAGGCTGAGCAATGACACGACGGTATGCCCTGCGCGATGACCAATGGGAGCGGCTCAAAGACTTGTT
>NZ_JACJPB010000003.1:0-17838 GCF_014695825.1 Coleofasciculus sp. FACHB-542
AACTCAAGCAGTATCGAGCGATTGCAACGCGCTACGACAAGCGTGCGGTTAACTTTCTCGGTGCGATTCACCTCGCTGCTACGGTCATCTGGTTGAATTGATGACACGCCCTAGGGTTAATATGCGATCGCGTTGCCCTGACTTGTCAGTTTGCATAGCTTACGATAAGCTAGTCATTCGGCTTATCGCCCATGACGATATAGGTAGTGTTAAGGAAATAAACTTAGACGAATCCATAGCTGCCGCGCCGTTACTTGTGCTTGGCTATTCATCTCTAAATAAGCAATTGTTACTCTTCCAATGGGTGTTTTTCCCACAAGCGTTCCAGAATCGCTGTCTACTTGGAAATGGTCGTCCCATTGGTCTTGCCTTGGATTAAACAGACGAACTTCCGTGCCGGATTCAGGATCGATTCCACTAATGCGAGTTCCTTTCCGAAGATTGCAGCAGCGACAAGCAAGAGCGAGATTAAATTCGGCATCAGCGCCGCCTCGGTAAAGAGGGACAATATGTTCGACTTCAAACGGGAAGTTGAAAACCAGCTCTGGAGCATGACAATATTCACATCAATGAGCAGCGCGGTCAGCGACTAGAGTATAGAAAGGGTTCATTGACTCAGTTGTTGCACCAAAGCTGCTGTTCGGGCTGTGGCTGCTTTCAATTCAGCCTCAACCAGTCTATCTAACTCTGCTTGTTGTTCTGGAGGGAGTGTTTGCCCTTCATCGCGTGCTGTTCGCCACAAACTCATCAACTCAGATAAACGCTGTTGCTCCCCAGCACTAAAAAACCAGTCAGGACGAAAACTCTGGATAACCAGTAATGTACCCAATTCGCTACCTTCTAACTGAGCAGTTAACGCATCGAGCGCTTCACCTGCGGTTTTACCTGTTGATTGCTTATCACCTGCGTTCGCGTAGCGTGCGCTAAGCGCAATCGCTCGATAAAGCCTCTCGCCATTGGCATCAGATACTGGCAAGATAGCGACTGTAGTCATGTCTTTACCTGAGAGCCTTTTGTCCAATTATAGTTGGAGCAAGATTACCGCAACTGCCTAAACTCAAACTATAACGACAGGCGATCGCGCTTCTACGTGCAGCCAAAATTTAGCAAAGATGCGATCGCGTACAGCCTTTTGGGCATGAAAACAGCGAAGCGAGGCGTTAGCTTAGCGCTGAGTTGTTAGTTCGCTCTGTTTGTATGAGGTTGCGATCGCTTTTATCAGATCGCTGCCATTCAGCACCTAGCCGATCGTCATTGCTTCGACTGGCGTTGGACAACAGCGGTGACGATGCCGATGCCGAATGCTCCGAGGATCGCAAACCCTAAGAGTAACTGACTGCCTTCAAAGATTCCAGCACCAGCAGCGACCCAAAGCGGTTTGGCAATCAGAATGCTGACGATAAGGGCTAAGAAATAGCTTTGCCAACTCATTCTGGTCATTCCGGCAGCATAAGCGACAAAATCAAACAGTCCGGTCATCAAAAGACCCGTCATCAGGAAAAAGTTGCCTTCTAAATGTTGTTGAGCGAGGCGATCGACTTTTTCCATAAATTGCTGACCGACAAATCGCTCTACTAAACCTCGTCCGTAACGACGAGCAATATAGAAATTGAACGTACAGGAGGCTAAATCTGCCAACGCAACGACTAGCAATCCTTGAGCGAACCCAAAAAGACCTCCTGCTAAAATCGCGTAAGCAGTACCTGGAAGCACTGGCACGATGATACTGGTAAAGCGCAGCCCAAATACGATCGCGGGTGCCCAGATGCCAAACTGCTCCACCTGTTCTCGAACTTGCTCAATCCCATATTTGTTGAGCAGCCAGATTGCTAAAGTAATGAGAACTCCAATCGCAAACCAGCGCAGAATTTTGATCCAGTTGTATTTCATGCGGCTCAACTACTCGAAATCTATTTGGTATGGTTGCATGAAATTGATGGCACCGTGATGGAGCGATCGCGTTGCGCTGACAAGTCAGTTCGCGCAAGTTTATTTGTAGGTTGCGATCGCAAGTGCGGGTGATGGAGGCGATCGCTGTTGAAGGGAACTGAGAAGTCATGCTGAGTGTCATACAGGTTAAAGCATGGCACGGTCCAATCTTTTTTCCTTTTATTAATAGCAATTTGACCATGAAGACTCTGCTACTCGCCAGTGTATTCGCTTCTTTTTTGGCGTCCAATCCCTTGAATGTGTCCTCAACGAACACGCCTTCTCAAGCCGACTGGTTTCGTTTCATTGTTCAACCACGTACGTCAGGGCAAGCGTTAGAACGTCCTTTGGTGAGTGCAAAAGGTGGCGCGGGTAGTATTGTAATTCGTACAGACCTATCTGCATCAGATCCTTGCCAGAAGCTCAGCGGTGCGGCGGAACGCAAAGGAAAGAAAGTAACAGTGCGCGTTACCATCCGTCAACCTGAGGGTGGATGTATCGCTACAATCGGCAATTTTCGCTATGAAGCTACTCTTAACAAGCTTACCCCTGGCAAGTACCAGGTTGAAGTAATCCACGATTATGTGAATAATGGTTGGCCAAGTGGAACAGTATTCAAGCGTAAGGTGAGCGTAAGATAAGACAGGAAATCTTCCACCAAGAGCGATCGCGTTGCGCTGACAAGTCAGTTCGCGCAAGTTTGTTTGAGGTTGCGATCGCAAGTGCGGGTGATGAATGCGATCGCTGTTGAAGGGAACTGAGAAGTCATGCTGAGTGTCATAAAGGTTAAAGCATCGCACGCTCCAATCTTTTTTCCTTTTATTAATAGCAACCGACCATGAAGACTCTGCTACTCGCCAGTGTATTCGCTTCTTTTTTGGCGTCCAATCCCTTGAATGTATCCTCAACGAACACGCCTTCTCAAGCTGACTGGTTTCGTTTCATCGTTCAGCCGGGTACGCCTGGACAAGTGTTAGAACGTCCTTTGGTGAGTGCAAAAGGTGGTGCGGGAAATATTACGGTTCGTACAGACCTATCTGCCTCAACTCCTTGCCAGAAGCTCAGCGGTGCGGCGGAACGCAAAGGCAAGAAAGTAACAGTGCGCGTTACCATCCGTCCACGTGAGACTGGTGGATGTATCCTCATGGTCGGCAATTTCCGCTATGAAGCTAATCTTAACAAGCTTACCCCTGGCAAGTACCAAGTTGAAGTAATCCACCAATACCCGAATAGTGGTTGGTTAAGTGAGACGGTATTCAAGCGTCAGGTGAGCGTAAGATAAGACAGGAAATCTTCCACGAAGAGCGATCGCTTGCATTTGTTTGAGGATGCGATCGCGCTTCTACGTGCAGTCAAAATTTAGAAAGAATGCGATCGCGTTGCGCTGACAAGTCAGTTCGCATAGCGTACTATAGGCTAGTCATGCGGCTTATGACCGATTAAGTCATGCCTCAACGAGATGCGATCCATAACATTATCAGGCAAGCTCTCATCAAAGAGGGTTGGGAAATCACGGACGATCCCTATGTCATATCTTATGGTGAGAGATTTCTGTTTATTGACTTAGCAGCCAAATTAGATGCCGTCAGCGGTATTGTAGGGCGATTTATTGGTGCGAGACGCGGTAGTAGTCGAATTGCAGTTGAAATCAAGGAATTTCGAGGCAATTCGGCAATTGCTGATTTGGAGCAAGCGATTGGTCAATACGTTCTTTATCGACTTCTACTTGAACAGGTCGATCCAGATCGTGAATTATATCTTGCTATTGCAGACACAACCTTCGACGGGATTTTCAGCGAACCGATTGGAGAGTTGGTGAGGAGTGAGTTACCGATGAAATTGCTTATTGTAAATATAGCGGTGCAAGAGGTGAAGCAATGGATACCACCACTCAAGAACGGGACATTGTAAAGCAAGTAATTCAACGATATGCTCAGTTTAAGCCTTCTCACGGTGATATTCGGCTCGACACGGTATTTGACGACACGCAAAACCGCTATGCGCTGATGCAGGTGGGTTGGGATAGAGGACGACGAGTTAGGGGAAATTTGATTTATGTGACTCTGAGTGAGGGCAAGGTTTGGGTGGAATATGACGGGATGGAACAGGGAATCACCAAAGACTTAATCGCCGCAGGCATTCCAAAAGAGCGAATCGTTCTTGCATTTCTGCCTGAAGAGCAAACTGCCGCAACGGCTTAAACTCAAAGTATGACCAGGTAGCGATCGCGCTTCTATGTGCAGCGAAAACTTAGCAAGGATGCGATCTCTCTGTTTGTTCGGGTTTGCGATCACGTAGCATAGTGGAGGCGATCATCGCTTCATCCAAGTTGAGTCTTTTTTCATCACCAGCGAATTTGCTAAGTGGATTAATCATGCATTCTACCTAGCTTTGTATTGCTGTCCATACAATAGTTGTGTTAAAACTAACATAGGATTTTAGTACAAAAAGCTCTGATGTCATAAAAATCAAGCTGATAAGAACTATACAAATTATTTTTTGTTTAGATTCTACACGCTCAAATCTATGATTTTCGCTCATTTATTCTATCTGAGACCTAAAACATCTACCTATGATAATTATGCTTTTAGAAACTTTAGCAGCTAAATCTGTGGAGTACTTTATATTGCAAGTTACAGGAGGTGCCTTGCAAAAGCTGGGAGCTGATTCAAAAGATTACCTTCAAAAATTAGTAGGTGTTATATATACATACTTTGCTGCTAGGAAAGAAGTTCAGGAGGCTACACAAAATCCGGAATCACTAAAAGCAGCAATTATACGAGAAGCTCCAAACAATATTGTTTTTCGAGAAGAATTAGAGAGTCTAGTCAGTAAGCTCATTCAAATAGAAGAAACTCAAAATAGTGGGATGGTTAACCAAGTCTCTAGTGGTTTCGGAGCAAATATTAATGCTCCACAAAATCAAGGTTATATAGCAGGGGAAAACCAGTACTTTCGTTGAAAAACTGCATGTCCATCTTACTCCCAGCGCCGAACCACCGAGTACAGAAATCCCTGAACACTTGAGGTTTAAATCTTTTGGGAGAAAGTTATGTAATTATGTAACAACTTTATTATTCTTATTCATAGCGTTAATTGCTTGGTTTTTCCTTGGATTTGCTGCAAATCATGCTTTTCCCTTATGGCTTAGTGAATCTTTAATAAGCTATCTGTTCAGTGGTTTTAAGGTGCATAAATGGACACTAGACAAGGCACTTGATCAATCCCTGAACGATGTTTGGCAAGGAATTAAAACACAGCTTAGTAATATTCCTACTTCTAAATCAGTTATTGCAACAGGCAATAGGGGAGAAGCTAGAGAACTAAATAGGCTTGATTCTGGATACTGGCTACTCATAGCAGCGATCAAATTACTTTCAACAGGCATTGAGCCTTCTGACAAAAGCTTAATTGATTGGAAGTTAAGTGAATTAGATGAACAACGAGATGTCATTCTTGATAGGTTGCGGCCTCTCAAGAGTAAACATTATCGATGGTTGAGTCAGCTTCAAACCATCTGGAACTCATGTTATGAGGTTTTTACTCTTAAAGCTGTAAGACGAGAAAGAGAATTAAAGAAAATTGAAAAAATATTTAATGATTTAGTTGGTTTATATCTTCAACAGGAACCTTCTTCAAGAGAGGTTATACAAGAAATGCTAGAAGTATTGGATGAAAAAGTGACAAATAATCCAAAAATTAAAACCCTATACAAGGCGTGGCGTTTAATTAATTGGGTTTACTCGTATATAGAAAAATCAACCGCAGTAATTACTGAAGATCCAATTTACAAAAAGTATCCAGTTAGGGCTTTACGGGGGAGACCTCGTTACCATCTTCCGAATGGTTGTAGGCTTTATCCTCGTGTTGAAAAACCTGAAAATAGTGAAGGAATTAGGTTCTTTAAAACTGTTGAAGAAGCTAGATCCGAAAATTTAGATTTATGTGGAAGATGCAAAAGTATTCTCAGGAATGAATAATCTTTTTTGTAGTTGTTAATCAACTTAAAGAAGAATTTTATAAAATTAAACAATACTTTTAGAGACTAACAGGAGACGCTAGCAAAGTAAAATGTCCTTCCATCTGGCGGCATTACACTCCCTGTTAAACCCGTGTCTTACGACTATTTGGTACAAGTTCAGGCTACTTTCGTGTACGATGTTGACCAGGAATCGCTCCTGAAATATACCCCAAATCTGTCTGTGCGGCTGAACAATAAACTTATGCTCATGCGAGAGGATATGCAATCAGTCTTTACCTTCAAGCTGCGGACTGCTAACAACTAGCATGATTTTAGTTTTTGATTACTCTAGCTACTTTGAGCCGCTGATGTAACTGGAGCAGATAGCAACCCTGACATCTCTAACACGCGGTCTGACCAAATTTTAGCTTGTTGGGCAACTTTCGTTCGTTGTACATCATCTGCCCAAATGTTTGACCAGTTTAGTTGCCAACGAGCCAATTGCACTTGTAATTCAACTAACTCTGCTGCAATATCTATTCCAGCATCGATTGCTGTCCACTCGATAAAAAACTTGCTTTCCTCTATCAAATGGGCAACTGCATCGCGGTTCAAGTCATTATTAGAAAATGACCGAATTCGAGCTAGATTTGCAGCGAGTTCCCCTAAGCGACTGGGTAGAGATTCACGCAAATAACGCTCTCGCATTGCCGTCCAATCTTTCATACGCCTCCTAATAACTCCTGAGTAATTTGGGCAACTTGCTCTCGAATTGCTGGGTCAAGAATCTCCATTGAGCGATTATTTTGACGAGGGCGGATATTAATCAGCGATTCATAGAACACTTCCTGCGTCAATGGGTTCCAACTCGCTCCCCATATATTTTCCTGCCTACTCCCATCTTCCAGCAACACTGCTTCGCAATCTGCATGAAGCTCCCCACCACCTGCAAGAATGCCACGCTCGATATCTACTGCTAGTTTAATGTAGAAACGATGAGCCTCCAGCATTTCATCAATTTGCGCCTTTGTAGCGCGATCGCGGATGATGAGAATCATTCAAATTCCATCTGAGTAAATCGCTCCATAGTTTATCAGGGGTGGGGACGTGGAAGCGATCGCACGTTCATCCTCTACATTCGTTGGTGCGATCGCTCTCAACCTTGAAACTGGGACAATAACCAGGCACTTACCTTACCATGATTCATTTGCCGACTACGCCGTAATGCTTCTTCTAGTAGCGCCATGTCCAAACCTGGAAGTACCTGGGACTGGTAAATTCTGCGACTACCTCGATTCTGGATCTCAAAGGCAATTATTTGAGCATTTTGAACATCAATAATCCAATACTCGCGAACTCCAAGTGATTCGTAGAGTAGACGTTTCTCACCTTTGTCATCTGCAAGACTTGAATAGGCAACTTCGATCACCAGGTCAGGTGGTGGGTAGGTATCGAGGTCGATGATAGTTGCTTCCCAAGGCACTATTTCCGCATTCGCACCCAGATAAAACGAAACATCGGGTTGCGCTTCTGCACAGTCCCTTTTGCGGTAGGTGCAGTTGTCATGACCATCGAAGTCAATGTCTCGAACACCCGCGAAGAGAGCAATCGCAGCAATAACAATGAAATGGTCGCGGGAATGAGGATTACCAAGCGCAGACATCTCCAACCTCATGCGTCCGTCATAGTAGTAGCCTCTAGCTTTTTCGTAGCTAGGATCGCTAATTGCCAGAAGGTATTCGTCCCAAGTTACATTCACCCAGGTATCGGTTGGTAGTTTCGCTTGTAGTTGGCTCATAACAACCCTTTTGGCTACCGATTTCTCACATCTTAACGTAAGAGCGATCGCCTCCCATTTATCCCCAGAACAGGGAGAACAAGATGATGCAACTACCACTAGATATGCTGACACAGGATGCGATCGCTACTTTGACCTAGAACCATGCTCAATGCGATCGCGCACTCTGGATGTAGAGGATGAACAGTCAGAGCGATCGCTCAAGATTGAAACTGGGGCAATAACCAAACATTCAGTTTGTCATAATTTATTTACCGACTTAGCCAAAAGACCTATCCAAATAGTGTAATTTGTGAACCTAGCAACAATGATTATGCAAGCTGAAGATAAAAAAGTTTACACAGATGAAGAATATCTTGAGTTTGAGGTTAACTCAGAAGAACGGCATGAATATATCAATGGTGAAATTGCCCTGATGACTGGCGGAACCCCTAATCACAACAAAATTGCTGGCAACTTCTATGCTGCGTTAAATTTTGCGCTCAAGCGCCAGCCCTATGACGTTTTCTTTACAGACCAACGGCTCTGGATTCCTAAAAAACGTATCTATACTTATCCAGATGTCATGGTAGTTCAGGGTGAATTGCAATTACAAGAAGGACGGCGAGACACCATTACTAACCCGTTAATGATTGCTGAAGTGTTGTCAGCCTCCACAAGAAGCTATGACAAAGACGCAAAATTTACCGCATATCGTACCATTCCCAGTTTTCAAGAATATCTCTTAATTGACCAATACACGATGCACATTGAGCAATACTTCAAAACCGCGCAAAAACGCTGGACATTTACTGAGTATGACGATGCCAATGAAATAGTATCTCTAAATTCCCTTTCATTCCAAATAACGCTTGCAGATATATATGACAAGGTTGAGTTTGAGTCAGGAGAAGTAAGCACCTGAAGATATTATTGTTGAACTTATTTCAATGTCTTGATTTTTGCCAATAGCGATCGCACACTCTGGATGTAGAGGATTAACAGTGAGAGCGATCGCTTCTTTTATTACAGACTCGAATTGCTTAATCAGTAGAAACAAACCAGTCGAGAAGTTTTCGGGCAATGCTCAGTTTAGGCGGAATCAGCGGTAGACTGTCTTTCCTAAACCAAGCAGCATCCTCCAATTCTTGCGGGTCGATGATAATGTCGCCACTGGCATAAGTAGCGGTGAATCCAATCATTAGCGAGTTTGGAAAAGGCCAAGGTTGCGAACCAAAATAGCAAATATCCTTGACTGCTATCCCAACTTCCTCCCGGACTTCACGCACAATTGTTTCTTCAAGTGATTCTCCCGGTTCCACAAATCCAGCGATCAAACCGTACATTCCTGCGGGAAACCGAGAAGCGCGAGCTAACAATATCTCTTCACCACAAGAAATAAGTACAATCACCGCAGGCGAGAGGCGAGGATAATTGACTAACCCACACTTAAGACAACGCTTGGCACGTTCGTTGGGTAATTGGGTTGTCGGAGCCGCACACTGTCCGCAATACTGATGGGTGCGATCCCATTCCATAATCTGAATCGCACGACTGCTGAGCGCATACAAGTCTTCGTCTAAGGTGCCGTACAATTCGCGCAGTCCTTGCAAAGTCATGCCATCGGCTATCACGGCATCTTTCCCTAGTTCCGCCGAGTAACAAGGTCTATCGTCCAGGGTGCCAAGAAATTGCGATCGCACGGGCACCAAGCCAATCTCTGCCAAACTGATGAGGGTGGGAATTGTGCTGAGTGTCCCTTCCCGTCGAACCAACAGCTGATTCCCGACAAAGGCGAACCACCACGCAGGTTCAGATTGTACTGGAGGTGGAGCAATGCCAGGGATGAAAGTTCGATACATATCCGAGTAGAGTGCGATCGCGTAGCCTGCCGGAGGCAGTCGCCTTCATCGTATCATTGCGATCGCATACAGCATCATACAAAAAGCCGCCCGATCGGGGCGGGACTTTATACCCAGTTTTCGATAATACGATGTGTAATTCGTAGCCGTGCGGGGCAAGTTTTAGCCAAAAAACGCTAAAAAGCCCAAGGGCGTCTTTCCGTGTTTCGACTCCAAGGGCTTTTCGCTATAACTTTCACTCCTCACACTTACATCATGTTGCTAAAGACATAATTTTGCTATACACCTTCTGACATATATTGAAGTGGATCGGCGATCGCTCTTACTCAAGAATCAGGTTCAAACCGACTCACAGCCTTGTAATATCTGGGTTTGAGTTTCTGGATCGACTTGCTGCCAAGCACGGTTAACCGCACCCAGAACAGCGAGTAACGATGCCGTGACGATATTGGAGTGGATGCCAACGCCATAGAAAGAACCTGGGAAGCGATCGCCAGCCACCTCAACATAAGCGATCGCAGACGCATTGCTTCCCTGACTGAGTGAGTGTTCGTCATAACGATCGATGCGAATGCCAAGATTTAGCGCCTTTAGGAATGCATCAATAGGGCCGTTGCCTTTTCCGGTTAGAGCGATGCGTTTCCCGTTCATCTCTAGCGATACTGCGATCGCTTGTTCATCGCCGTCTGTTTCCGACAAGTGGTGAGAGAGGTACTTAAACGGGGATACTGCGTGCAAATACTCTTGCTCGAATAGCTTCCACAGATCCGTTGCAGACATTTCCTGCCCGGAAGCATCCATTGCCTTTTGCACCACTTGGCTAAACTCGATTTGCAACCTGCGGGGCAATACCAGGCTGTAATCCCGTTCTAGCAAGAAAGTAATGCCACCCTTACCCGATTGGCTATTCACCCGAATCACAGATTCGTAGCTGCGTCCCACTTCGGTTGGATCGAGTGGCAGATACGGAACTTCCCAGATTCCATCCGATTCCTGTACCGCCAAGCCTTTCTTGATCGCATCTTGGTGAGAACCAGAAAAGGCAGTAAATACCAAATCCCCAACATACGGATGGCGGGGATGAATTGGCAATTGCGTGCAATCTTCCACCGTTCTCGCCACCATGTTTATATCAGAAAAATCCAAACCGGGATGGATGCCTTGGGTGTAGAGGTTCAGCGCCAGCGTCACCAGATCCACATTTCCAGTGCGTTCGCCATTGCCAAACAGACAGCCTTCAACTCGATCCGCACCTGCCATCTGCGCCAGTTCTGCTGCTGCAACGCCGCACCCGCGATCGTTATGGGGATGGACGCACAAAATTACGCTATCCCGTCGCGCCAAGTTACGATGCATCCACTCGACTTGATCTGCGAATACATTAGGCGTTGCCACTTCAACAGTTGCAGGCAAATTGATAATGGCTTTGTGCTGCGGTGTGGGTTGCCAAACATCCAGAACGGCATCGCAAATATCTTTAGCAAAATCCAGTTCCGTTGCGGTAAAGGTTTCCGGCGAATATTGGAAATACCAATCAGTCTCCGGTTGCGCTGCGGCAAGTTCGTTCATCAGTTGCGCTGCTGATGTTGCCATCTCGATAGTGCCCGCGCGATCGAGATTAAAGACAGTGCGGCGGAAGACTGGAGAGGTGGCGTTGTAAAGATGCACGATCGCTCGTTTTGCACCTTGCAATGCTTCAAAGGTACGACGAATTAGATGTTCGCGGGCAGGGGTTAAAACCTGAATTGTGACGTTATCGGGTATTAATTGCTGCTCGATCAGGCGGCGGACGAAATCAAAGTCAGTTTGTGAAGCGGAGGGGAATGCAACTTCGATTTCTTGAAACCCGATCTCGACTAAAAGCTTAAACAGACGTAACTTGCGTTCAACGTGCATCGGCTCGATTAGTGCCTGATTGCCATCGCGCAAATCGGTACTCAGCCAGATGGGAGGATGGGTAATGGTTTTCGAGGGCCAAGTGCGGTCTGGTAAGTTAATTGGCGCAAATGAACGATATTTGGTTCCGGGATGCTTCAACACGATCGATATTTCCTATATTTTTGGTGTTTGTGAGATGCTGTGGCGATCGCAATCGAGTTAAACAAGGAGTTGCCAGGTTGCGACGCAGACCAATCCTGACAACCCATCAACAGTCGCAGTAACATCTCAAGTGCTGTATGAACTCGCATAAAAATCTCCAAAAAAATTGGTGAATCAATGGCAATGCCGCACTTGCCCGCGTAGGCAAGGAGGTTTAGGCTTGGAATGGAAAAACTTGGTTTAAGTGGTAAAAAATTATTTGCGCCCAAGGCGCAGCAGCAGCCCTAGCCCTAGTAGTTGGCTAGTGGAGTGGTGTAGAGATTGCTGCCGTGGAAGCATGAGATTGAGACAATAAACTATGGATATATTAGCCCTAGACCTTACAGGGGTCAATATTCAGATGGACATACTTTGGTAACATAACGCCAATCAACTTGCGATCGCACGGGCACCAACTCAATCTCACCCGCTGTTAACTTCAAATTCAATTTGGGAACTATAAGGGTAGCAGCCTTCCTAGAAGTTTGCTGCTTTTATGCTCTGTGCGCGGAGACAGGAAATGCAGCCGATGGCGATAACGCAGAAATTCCCAATTAAACTCGATCGCACTTTTTTGATAGCAGCGCTGGTAATTCCGATTGTTCACCTCTATTTAGGATACGTAGGATTATCCACGACCTTTGTAAATGGTGCCTCCGTATTTTGGCCTTCACTCGGTGTCTTTTTGGCAGCGATGCTGCTACTAGGCTATCGCGTCTGGCCTATTTTATTTGTGAGTGATTTCATTGTTAGTCATATTCTTTTTTTCCCAAACAATCTTTTAATCAGTCTGATTATTCCCGCTGTCAACCTGATTACTCCATTCAGCGGGACTTTTTTAATTAATCGTTATATCAAACGCCACAATTTTTTAGAGCGATCGCAAGATGTTTTTAAATTTATCATCCTGACTATCCCCACCCCCCTGATTAGTTCCCTCTTGGCTGCCGTCACGCTTTGCACCAGTGGGATTGCGCCCTGGACAGCATTTGCAGAAGTGTGTCGAACCTGGTTGGCATCAGACACCACGGGAATTTTGGTTGTCACACCTCTATTACTAGCATGGTTGCAAAAATCTGAACGTTTCAGAAAATTTGACAAGCAACAAATTCTCGAATTTGTATTTGTATTGGTCTGGGTAATCGCGCTCGATCATATTGCCTTTTCGGGAGGATACCCAATCGAATACATGGTAATCCCCCCCCTGATTTGGGCGGCATTTCGGTTTGAAGCGCGGGTATCAACGCTACTCGTGCTAATTGTGTCAGCGATCGCAGTTTTTGGAACCGTTCGCGGCTTCGGCTCGTTCGCCAAACAAGCCACTCCCAACGAATCGCTGATCCTGCTGCAATCGTTTATTTGTGTCATTGCTATCACCACATTTGTCATCTCTGCGGTGACGAATGAAAACCGCAAGGCAGAAAGAAAACTTCGGCAAGCGAATGATGAATTAGAGCAACGAGTTGAAGAACGGACGACTGAACTCAATGAGGCGAAAAATTCTGCCGAAGTTGCCAACCAAGCGAAAAGTGAATTTCTTGCCAACATGAGCCACGAACTACGCACCCCTCTCAATGGTGTCCTGGGGTATGCTCAAGTTCTTTCTGCCGCCCCCAATCTTACCGAACAGCAACAACACGGCATCGAAATTATCTATAACTGCGGCTCTCATTTACTCACGCTGATCGAAGACGTACTCGATCTCTCTAAAATCGAAGCGCGTAAGATGGAACTGCATTTGAGCGATTTACATCTACCTGGCTTCCTGCAAGGAGTCGAGGAAATTTGCCGCATTCGCGCCGAGCAAAAAGGCATTCAGTTCATTTATCAGCCACCCGATAATTTGCCCATAGCGATCGCAACTGACGAGAAACGCTTGCGGCAAGTGTTGCTGAACCTCTTGGGCAATGCGATTAAATTCACCGACGCCGGTAGCGTGACATTCCGAGTGGAGGTGACTGAAAATCCGCAGCAACCAGCGTTCGCGAAGCTTCGCTTTGCGGTTGAAGACACGGGTATTGGGATGTTACCCGAACAACTAGAGCAAATTTTCCTCCCCTTTGAGCAGGTTGGCGATACCAAGCGACAAGCGGAGGGGACGGGATTGGGACTTGCGATCGCCAAAAAAATTGTCGAACTCATGGGAGGGGACATCTACGTTAAGAGCTTACCGAAGGTCGGTAGTACCTTTGAGTTTGAGATCGAGTGTGCTTTCTCGACGAACTCAATAGTAAGCAACATTTCCAGGGGGCGAATTTCTGGTTATTCGGGCGATCGCAAAAGCATTTTGATTGTGGACGATCGATGGGAAAATCGCTCGGTCATGGTTAACTTGCTGCAACCGTTGGGATTCACCGTCATTGAAGCCAGCAACGGACGGGAAGGGTTGGAGAAGGCGCATCAAGTTCAACCAGATTTAATCATTACTGACCTGATCATGCCTACCCTGAATGGTTGGGATTTGCTCGTGCTGCTGCGCCAGTCAGAAACGTTGAAAGATTTGCCAGTCCTTGTGTCATCGGCAAGCGTGTATGATGCCGATCGCCGTAAAAGCCTTGCAGCAGGCGGCAACGATTTTCTGGCTAAACCCGTGCAAGTCGAGGAACTATATCGACTCTTGGCAAAACATCTGCACCTGGACTGGATCTATGCCGATGCAAAACCTGTTGAACGTGCGATCGCAACGCCCTTCGCAAACGCAACCCCAACCGAACTCTCTGTGCCACCCCTATCTGAACTGTCGAGCCTACTGGAATATGCCAAGCGAGGACAAATCAAAGGCATCCAACAAGAACTGGAACGACTTGCCCAACTAGATGAAAGTTATCAGCCGTTTGCCAACAAATTAAGTTTGTTAGTGAAAGAATTTAGTATTCACAAAATTCGCAAATTTCTTCTAGAAACTGTGGATTAATTGCCCCGTATTTCATCTTCATGAATAAACCAATAGTCAACAAAGGAGCAGTTATAAAATGTTATTTAATTCCGATCGCGAAATCGTTTTAGTGGTTGATGATAATCCAACTAATCTAGAATTATTATATAACGCCTTGGGTTCATCTGGCTATGAAGTTTTGGTAGAAATGGATGGTTTTAGTGGAATTGAGCAAGCTAAGAACTATCCGCCAGACTTGATTTTGCTAGATGTCCAGATGCCAGGAATTGATGGGTTTGAAACCTGCCGTAAATTGCAGCTCGATCCGTCTACAAAAAACATTCCAGTAATTTTTATGACGGCCCTGACAGATACCACAGACAAAGTGAAGGGATTACATTTAGGAGCAGTAGATTATATTACAAAACCCTTCCGTCATGAAGAAGCACTTGCTCGGATTCAAACCCATTTAAAAATTCGCCGTTTGAGCTTAGAACTTGAACAACAAAAGCAAGAACTTGAGGAAATTGTTCAAAAACGCACAGCCGAACTAACCTGCACGTTACAAGAACTAAAAAAAACGCAATTGCAGTTAATTCAGAATGAAAAGCTGTCTACCATTGGTCAGTTAGTTTCTGGTATTGCTCATGAGATTAATAATCCAGTTGGTTGTATTTCTGGCAATTTAGAGCAAGCGAGTCTTGCTGTTAAAGATGCGGTTGATTATATACGTCTTTATCAAGCCAAGTTTCCAAATCCTGGCATAGAAATTGAACAAAAAGCGGAAGAGATTGATCTTGAATATCTTCTAGAAGATTTACCAAAAATGTTCTTATCTATGCATACAGGAATCGATAGAATTCGCAACATTAGTACATCCCTTAGAACATTCTCCCGTGCTGATGTAGATTACAAGGTATCAGTTGACATCCATGAGGGACTTGAGAGTACCTTGATGATTTTGCAACATCGTTTGAAAGCTCAGAATTATCGTCCAGCAATTCAAATCATTAAAAATTATGGTGAAATTCCTAAAGTTGAGTGTTATTTAGGACAACTCAATCAGGTATTTATGAATATTTTGGCAAATGCAATCGACGCAGTGGAAGAAGCGAACTTGGGTCACACCTATGAAGCGATTAAAGAAAATTCCAACCATATTATTATTCAAACCGAAATGAAAGATGAACATCAGGTTGCAGTCCGAATTGCAGATAATGGCATGGGGATGACGAAAGATATCAAGCAACGCATTTTTGACCATCTATTCACGACTAAACCTGTTGGAAAAGGAACAGGTTTAGGATTAACGATTGCTCATCAAATTATTGTTGAAAAGCACGGAGGAACGCTCGAAGTCAATTCTGAATGGGGACGAGGCACAGAGTTTGTGGTAACGCTTCCGATTGTGTAATCTAGTCTTTAAAACTAGATTAGATGAATCAATCCCTCAATCAGCTCTAGTTTTGACTGTAAAATTATTAGTGAAACTGCTGCTGTAAGGTGGCAATAATTTTGAGAGCAGCTTGTAGTTCTTGGATAGCGATCGCCCGATCAACGATCGTGTTAACCAGTTGAGCTGTGGGTAACGGGAACATCCCCTAAATTGCAAATACACGCCCGTTGGTACAATCCTATTCTTTACCAGTGGCAAGAGTGCGAAATGGATGCAACGCCTGCCAGTGGTAAAGGATTTAAAAAAGCGCAATTAGTAAGGCAATGGGTGCTGCAAGTAATATCCACATCGTCGGCTGCAAACCATACTGTTGAGCAACCAAACCCAGTGCAAACGGAGCTAACCCCCCCACAAAACCTGCCAGGTTGTTGAGCGTCATGACGGTTCCGCTCTGCCCCGGCATCGCTGTGTACAATTGCCCCTGGAGAATAGAGTACCATCCGGAATTAAGGAGGCCCAGAAAGCAAAGAATGACCAGCTTGAGATTGATATTGGGTACAAGCAAAAAAGCTGGATAAAGACACAAAACAAGGATAGCGCTAACCTTCAAATAAGCAAGTCCTTGCACTCGTTCGAGTAAGGGAATCAGGAGAAAATCTCCCAATAAGCCAAACCCCAACCAGGCTGTGAGAGCGAAACTCGCTTGTGTGTTGTTTACACCCACGACATCAACGAAATACAGTGCTAAAAAGCCACTCAAAACATCCAGCATTAAATCGGAAAATTGCAACAACGTTAACCAACGCAACACGTTACCTCGTTTTAAGCTTTGGATAGCATAACGGATGCCATCTTTGAAGCTGTGCATGGGTTGATCAACATCAGCGGATGCACTTGGAGTTGCGATTGGATACTGCCACAACATTCCTACAAGTAATACCGTCAGTACCGCCAATAGTAAAAACACACTCCGCCAACTTTGATGGAATGCGATCGCACCCGCTAAAGCCAAAGGTCCAAGGACATTGCCAAGCGAACCCGCCAATGCCCACCGTGCCATGTTTTGTTCGTGGCGCGTCGGTTCCATGTCCATCAGTGTCGCCTGGGAAAGACTGACAAAGGCCCCAGATGCCGGATAAAACAGCACAAAGGCGACTAATAACCACGAAAAGTTATCGCTAAGAGAGATGAGGAGTAATGCGATCGCAAACCCAACACCTCCCCCCAAAATCAATTGCCGTCGTTGACCAATATCTCCCCAGATTCCCAAAATTGGCTCTATCAGGCTGCTGACCGTGTTGGGTATCGTCAGCAACAGCCCCACTTGCACATAGGAAAGATGCAGATCATTCCGAATCAACGGATAAGCAGCACCCCGCACTCCATCCACCAGCTCGTCTAATAATTCAATCACCAGGAAGATCATCGTTAACAAAATGACAGTCCTGGTCGTTTTGTTTTTACTATCCAATGACATCGTGAAATTCTCCCATCCTTAAAATTTGAACACCAGCGCAACATCTTCACGGCGTTGGCGAGGGGAGGGGGAATCCACGAACAAACTCTCCGCCTTAGTTGTAAGACGAATCGCTGGTTAGATTGGGTTCTAGAAGCTTACCAGGGAGGAAAAATCATAGAGGTGAAGGGCAAAGAAAGGACTTGCAACTAGGTCTGTAGCCTATTGTAGGCAGACCAGAAGATAGTTTGTTCTGGATGTGTAGAAGCTCTACAGGCTCAAAAGTTCGCAGCAATACATAAATACTACTGAGGCGGTTGGGATATTAAGTGCTTAAGCAAAATTAATTACATATTCGGTTCCGACTTTTTTTAGCACATTTTTGACATACTTTACTAAACTTTTCCAGTCCCGATAAGCCTCTATCTCTATCCATTCATATTTCATAAACTTCCATAAGATTTCAATTAAGTTGAGTTCGGGTGAATAAGGGGGGAGCCAAA